>NZ_JBALOW010000050.1:0-297 GCF_036965085.1 Bacillus sp. JJ1532 | reverse complement strand
ATCATCGAAGTCGCTTCTTCTTCTTTCGAATTCATCTTCAAAGCGAGGCATAAATTCAACCTCCTTCCATTTCAGATGTTCTTTGAGAAAAAGGGACGATTACCTAAACTAACCGGCATTTTACAAGTTAATAGTTGTCTCACACAAAAAAAGCTCTCATACAATGATGAGGAAAGTGCAACCCACTAAGACCAAAATAAATCTACTGCCTCTGGTATCCGATTACTTTAGGAAAGAATAATTTTCTCTATGTATATATATTTTTTTTGACAAGATTTGATTGGACAAGCATCATAG
>NZ_JBALOW010000049.1:0-10313 GCF_036965085.1 Bacillus sp. JJ1532 | reverse complement strand
AAATGATCTAATACTCCACCTAGCATTAAGATAATTGCAGCAACCGATGTAAAAACAAGCCAGAATGTTCTCCCTGGTTTAAATTTAAATACGTTTTCAAAAAAGCTTGCCAATGACAATGATCCACTATATAAATTAGTAATATTAATTCTAATTTGAGTTAAGATTGTAAATAATGCCCCGCCAATACCTAAAATTTGAACAAAATAAATTCCTGGATTCACTTCTGCCATTCGAACTCCAAACCATATTCCAATGATTCCCATGAGTAAAAAACAAACGAGTTGAGGTATAAATCCGACAGCAAATACACCAATTTTAAATTCTTCTTTTTTAATAAACCGTGCATAGTCTGATACGAGTAGAGCCATAATTCCGACTAAACCATTCATAATTCCAATACATGCAAGCAAGGCAGCCCCGCCTACTTCGGACCCCTCTGGTAAATAAGTCCATACATTTCCAGCAATTTTTGGAGTTATCTTAAAGGCAAGAAAGAAGCCAGCACCTAGTAATATAATAAAAATTGGCAATGACCATTTTTGCAGTTTATCCAACTGTTTAATTCCAAACCAATTGAGAGGCACAACTAGTAACCCAAAGATAACCATGAGCAACCATACTGGAATACTTGGCAAATATTCATGTACTGCAAATGCCATAATAGCTCCCTCAATTGCACAGTACATGATAAAGTTTAAAGCATAAATGAGGGAGGTTATGGATGCCCCGATATAGCCAAAACCCCCGCCTCTTGCCAATAAATTAACATTTAATCCTGATTTAGCAGCATAATAACATATTCCAATACCTAAAGCACCAGCTACAACTGTTGCATATATTTCCGCTAACAGTGCATTGACAGCCCCAAAGCTAACTGCCATTAGGCTTCCCATTTGCATGAAAATCATTGCTGTTGCGACTCCGAGAGTTACATTGGTAATACTTTTCCAACCCATTGTCCTGCCTTCTATTGGAACCTTTTCTAAAGCAAAATCATCCTTCTTTTCTTCTTTAATACGGCCATCGTCAATCACAGTATTCGGTTTAGAAATCTCAGCCATGAATCCAACTCCTTATCATTTTAATTTATGATCAAAGGACAAGGGCGGTTAGCCCCTGTTCTTTAATGCTAGTTCCAATAAGCTAGTGAACGCTTAAATGAGATAATTACTTGCTACATTTGCAAGAGAGCTAACAGCGGTATCCAAAAGGGACATATCAATTTTTTGCCCTAGTCCTGATTTCTCCCTTTCATATAACGCCGCTTCGAAGGAAATGGCTGAATATAATCCTGTAAGAATATCCACCATTGCCACTCCAATTTTTATGGGACCACTATCCTTGTAACCAGTGATACTAATGAGCCCGCTCAATCCCTGAATAATATAATCATAACCAGGTAAGTGACGGTCAGGTCCTGTTTCACCAAAACCAGTTATGGAACAGTAAACCAATCTTGGATTTATTGATTGCATAGATTCATAATCAAGCATCCATTTTTCCATAGAACCTGTTTTAAAGTTGTGAATAAGAACATCTGCCTCTTTAGCTAACTTTCGAATGATTGCCCTTCCTTCTTCTGTTTTGAGATTTACAGTTATGCTCCGCTTTTTGTGATTTGCACATAAATAATATGCACTCACTCCGTTTTGAAATGGCGGTCCCCAACTTCTTGTTTCATCATTGCCGCCTGGAGCTTCAACTTTAATCACGTCTGCTCCAAGGTCTGCCAAAATCATCGTACAGTAAGGTCCAGCAAGAACTCTTGTTAAATCTAAAACTTTTATACCTTCTAGTGCAGTGTTCAAGTAAACCACCCCTAGCAAATAAATTCTTAAAAATACAAAAGCCAGTCCTTTCACATGAATGTGTTAAGGACTGGCTAAATGATCCATTAGAACCTTCCGGCAAAGGATGGACGTGGAATCTTATCAGTCAACATATTGAATTTAAAGTAGATTCTTCTCTTCCTTTTGCTGATTAAGCAAATAGGGTGAAGATGTTATTTTTATCTTATCTCAATTTTCTGAATTTTTCAATACCTTTTTTGATAATATTTTCTTTTATAATGTGATAATGTCAGCAGAGGAAAAATATAGCGATAGCTATGGTAGTGAATATAAAAGTCACCTGCCAATCCTTGGCCCTTTGGGTATTCAGTTGTCCAGTCATCTTTATTAAGGTTATTTAAAATAAACTGAATCCCAGAATTTATTTCTTTAGTTGGCTGTTCATATACCGAAATTAGTGCATCCACCGCCCAAGCAGTATGCGTTAAAGTGCTTGTATTTAATGGAATATACCTTTTCTCACTATCACTATTACAAGACTCTCCCCAGCCGCCATCTGGATTTTGGATTTGCTGCAACCAGTTGACCGCTTTTATAATAGTCCGATTTTCGGGTAAAACACCAGCTGCTCTTAGCCCTGTTACGGCGCCCCACGTCCCGTAAATATAACAGATCCCCCATCTTCCATACCAAGAACCATCCTTTTCTTGGCTTGTAGTTAGCCAGTTTATTCCCTTTGGGATTGCAGAATAATTCTTTGCTAGATTTGTATAGTTTCCGAGAAATTCAAGTGTTCTCCCTGTCAAATCTGCAGAAGAAGGGTCAGCCAAAATATACTCAGCCTTTTCGATTGGCAATAACTGCAGTAACTTACTATTTGTATTTTTTTCAAAAGCAGGCCAGCCCCCATCGTTGTTTTGCATGGATATTACCCATGAAACCCCTCTTTCCCATGATTGACGGTAACTCGGATTCGTTATGACACTTCTTGCAATCGATCTTAAAGAAGAAGTAGTATCATCAACATCTGGGTGGATCGTATTCATATCAGCAAAACCCCAGCCTCCTGGTAATGCATTTGGATTATTTACGACCCAGTCTCCATATTTATATTGCTGTTTTTTCAGCAAATAATGGTTTGCTCTTCTCACCATTGCGTCTTTATCAGAAACGCCAGCCTCCTGCAAAGCATAATTGATTAATGAAGTATTCCACACGGTTGCGGTTGTGTATTGCATATGGGGAAGTCCTTTAATTTCACACTTCATAGTCAATAATCCACTTATTGCCTTTGTAATTAAGGAATCTTTCTTTGAAACTCCAAGGGATAAAAAAGCAAAAATCATTAGAAATGTAGAACTAAAATATCCATAAAGGGTTCCATCCGGCTCAATACGATCAAGCATAAATTGTTTCGTCTGTACTGTTGCCTGTTTATGAATTTGGCTTGGCAATCCTATTAAACTTTTAATCCCTTTTTCAATGGTTGAGAAAATAGAACGCCATTCATCCCATTCACCTTCAAACTCAGATCCTCTCTGAATGATTAAATCTGATAAATCGGGACTGAAGCTGGATTTAAGCTGAAACTTTCGATCTGCAAGAATCATGATTGGGGCAAGGTTTACCTTTCCGTAATCGGAAAAACTGTAGAAATTTACCGGGAATGATAGCGGAAGCAGAATCATTTCCAATGGAACGGGAAAGAACCTTGGCCATTTCATTTGTCCAGTTATTGCCAGCATGATTTTTGTAAACATATGTGCTTTCCCAATGCCGCCTTTTTTCAAAATAAAGCTTTTGGCTGCTTTCAATCTATTGTCCTTTTTCTGATAGTATCCGGATATTAGCAACGCATAGTAAGCCTCTATAGTTGCAGTGAGATTTCCATCGCCCTCATCATAAAATAGCTTCCAAGCCCCGTTCCCTTCTTGTCTGCTTAAGATTCTCTTCGTTAAATCCAAAATTAACTTTTCATCATTTATTTCTAATGTCCTTAATAAAATAATCATATAGCAATCTGTGGAAATGCCTGTTTCAAATGGATAATCCCAAGTTCCATCGGGTTTTTGGTCTTTCCTTAGTATCTCAATAAGTTCATTAATTCCATCCAAAATGGCATTATTCATCAATCTCATTCATCTCCTCGTAATATGGGTCTTACAAATACATATTCATCACAGAACCGTAGAATTCTTTGAGAAGGTGATTAACATCTTATTAAAAATCTTTCAACAAAACAAACCGCCGCTTTCCGAAACGCTTATTCATATAAAGAAAGATTTAAAGAAAAAAAGCGGGATGCCTAATTCTAAAACTGAGCTCTCCCTCGAAGAAAAGTCCATTATTCAAAAAATTAATGATCGGACAAGTCTATTAAATAAAAACAATATCACCCGAACGAAAGCATATTTAGATTTCTATAACCGGTGTCCAGAGATTCACTGGGCCTTTCTCGGGCATATGGTATCGCGAAATGGCGGCTGGAATATGACGGATTTAAAAGGCAGCTTACTGAAGAGATTGATTTCAAGAAAAGAATCTGATTCATTTTTTGCGTTTTTAGAACGAGGGAATTGGTTGATTTTTCAAGATGCTTACCCGCAATTTTTAATCTATGAAGAAAGTCTAAAGAGGGGAAGAAATTTATTTCACCTATTGCCTCATTTACATATATCCTCGTTCATGGAAACTATTTGGAATCATTTTTTGTACAATCATGATCCATATATTCTTACTATGGCCCTAGTTGTTAATGAACAAAGCTATCTTGAAGAAAGGGTGCTCAAACATCCCGCTTATAAAAAGAATGTCTTTAAGACATTAGAATTTATGCTGCAGGATTTCCTATCGATGAACCATATTCTTTTTCCATTTATAGAAAATGGGAAACTGAAGCTAATTGGGCAGACACTGCACCATTTTGAAAGCTTGCATGAGCGGATCCTTTTAGGAAAGAGACTGTATGCCGTTTTATTCAGTCATAAAGAACGGCATATGTTTGTGAAGAATTGGGCGAATGAACATCCTCATACAGGATCCCGAAAGGATTACTGGCCGCAAATGTTTAATGATATCAATGAAGGAGCCCCAGGAACGATGCTGAAACCTAATATTAAATCTTGCAATCTCGCTCCTGGTGCATCTAAATTGTATAGTCCGAGGCTAGAATTTGCATGGAAAAATAGAGTGCATCCGCCAGCTGAACCGGGGGACTGGTATAAAGATTGGAAGGTGATTCAATACTTGGCCGAAACAAATGAAAAATTTGATGGGGAGATTGAAAATGACTATTGCAAAACACTTGAAAGGCTCGAACTTGCAGCAATTACAAAAAAGGCCATTTTTCTTCGATATTAAAAAAATGGTCCCTGCTATACTTCTTGCTTCATTAATAGGAACTTATCTTGATCTATTTTTTGTTGGGATAGGTATGTATTCTTTTCCAAAAAGATTTCTGCCGGATGTTTTTTCTATTAATATTGTGTTTACTCTAATTGGATTGCCTTTGTTTGTTGTCTTTTTTTTATTTATGATGAATAGGATCAATGTCTGGAAAAAAGCAGGTTTTATTATTGTTATAAGCTTATTGATGGCATGCGCAGAAAAGCTTGCGGAGGAAATCGGATTTTTTATCCATAAAGATTCTTGGAAGCACTGGTTTTCTTTTTGCGGATATATCATTTTTCTGATTTGTGTTTATTTATTTAATCGAATAAGCTTTTTATCAGATTCACGAAAAAAATAATCATAAACAAGAAGCAGCCGTATTTACACCTGACTGCTTCTTAATGTTACGACATATTAATCATTTAATTCCTTCCAAGCTGTAACACCGCCAGATAGCACAGTTACATTAAAGCCTTTCTCTGATAATATTTCAGCACATTTTCTTGCCGAATTTCCAGTCGTACAAGTGACGATGATCTCTTCGTTTTTGGGCAAGGATGAAATCACGTCCATATCATCTTCGTTTAAAGAAAAAATGTTCGATTTTTCAATATTTAAACTACGTACATTTTCATTATCAATATGGTAGGTATTATATTTATCAGTAGATCTTACATCCAGAATAATAACTTCTTCATTCTTTGTGAGTTTTTCAGCAAGTTCTGATGCTGTCATTGTTTTCATTTCATTAAAGCCACCTTAAATGTTTTTTATACAAATATCGTATCACAATTGCGTATCGGTGATAAAATTTGAAATTTTTTCGAGATCAACATTTCCGCCTGAAATGACTGTAACGATCTTTTTTTCTTGGAATGGCAATTTATTAAACATAGCTGCTGCTACTGTTGTAGCACTTGAAGGTTCGATTAATTGTTTCATTCTTTCCATCACAAAGCTAAAGGCCCTGCGGATTTCATCTTCACTGACGAGAACGATATCATCCAAATACTTCATTAGTATAGGGAAAGTGAGATCTCCAGGCTGATTCGTTCTTAAACCATCTGCAATAGTATTCGTCCCTGGAATGGAAGTAATCTGCTTCTTTTCAAAGGAAAGATATGTATCGTTAGCCAAGGCAGGTTCTATTCCGATTACTTTTATTTTGGGATTACTTTCCTTTATAGCTGTTAAAATGCCCGAAATTAGACCGCCGCCGCCAATTGGAACAATAATTGCATCGACATCGTGGATTTGGTCTAATAATTCTAATCCAATTGTTCCTTGCCCAGCCATAATATAAGGATCATCATATGGAGGAATATAGATCCCGTTCTCTTGTGCTGCTATTTCCTTCGCTCGCGGTAATCGCTCAGCTGAAGTTGTGCCGCATTTTTCAATACGGCCACTGTAACCTTTTATAGCGTTTTCTTTACAAAAGCTTATATCTTCAGGGACGACAATTGTCGCCGGAACTCCGTATTGGTTCGCAATATAAGCCACTGCCTGCCCATGATTTCCAGAAGAAGCTGCGGTCACATATTTTGCCCCATCCTGAACGGCTTGAATCACTTTATTGGCAGCCCCTCTAATTTTAAAGGAACCTGTTTTTTGTAAATGCTCTGACTTCAAATAGATTTGATTGCCACAAACCTTCGATAATTGATCTGATTTCAATATCGGTGTGACATAAGTAATATCTTTAATTCTCTCTCTTGCCGCTTGTACATCAGTTAATGAAATCATCGGTTTCTCCCTTCCTACTCCCTTATGGCAATGATAAAGTCAATCTCAATGGGAGTATTGCTTGGAAGCTCGGCTACCCCAATGGCCGTTCTTGCGTGGCGCCCTCTTTCATCGAAAATTTTCACTAGTAGTTCAGAAGCAGCGTCTAAAACATTTGGCTGCTGTGAAAATTCAGGGGCCGATTGAACATAACCAGTTACCTTTAAAACCTGCTCCACCTTATCAAGACTCCCAATAGCTTCTTTCAAGCAGCTTAATGCCTTTAACACACATATTTCTGCTAATTCACGCGCTTGTTCAATCGTCACCCCTTCACCTACCTTGCCTTTATAAGGGATATTCCCGTTCACCCGGGGCACTTGGCCGCTAATATACGCAACATGATTGTGGATCACAATAGGTACATAGCTATAAAGCGGAGGTACTGCCTCAGGTAATGTTAAACCAAGCTCTTGTAAACGTTGTTCAATCAACACTATTTCTAAACCCCTTTTATCTTATATGTTTCTAACATTATCATTCTGTAATGACTAGAAAAATCCCTTTAAAAAAGGACAATTCCTGTGTAAGGAATTGTCCCAGATTCTATTTCCACGGAATAAGCTTTCTTTCCAGCCACTGAAGCACCCGATTAAAAAGGAGGCCTAAAAACGAAAGTAATAAAACGCCTACCATTAATTTATTGGTGATCATAAGATTCCCGTAATGCAGCACCATTGCGCCAATCCCATATTGTGCAGCAATCATTTCAGCAGAAACCAATAGCAAAAGAGCTGTACCGGCTGCTAATTTAAGACCAGCAAAAATAGTTGGAAGTGCACCAGGCAATATGACCTTTCGAATCACATTAAAATGATTTGAACCAAATGTGACCGCTGCTTTTATTAATATTTGATCCACACTTTTTACACCAGAAAAGGTGTTAATGAGGACTGGAAAAAATACACCTAGCGCAATAATAGCGACCTTTGGCAATTCCCCAATTCCGAACCATAAAATAATAAGCGGGAGTAAAGCAATTTTTGGAATCGGATAAATTGAATACACGATTGGTGTAAAGATCGCGTCAGCCCATTTTGAAAAGCCAAGAATGAGACCAATAATAATACCTAAAGTGGCACCAAGAAGGTAGCCCCAACCAATTCGGTATAGACTTGCTAAAAGGTTTTTTAGAAGCTCCCCGCTGCTAATCAATTCCCATCCGGCTGTTACGATGGCTGTTGGTGCCGGTAAGAAAAGTGGAGGGACGATGTTCATACGGCAAACAAGCTCCCAAATGAGCAAAAGTCCTGTAATTCCTAAAACGGATGCATAGGTTGGAATTTTCCGTTCCAGAAACCCAACCCGATTTTTGATGATTTGTTTATTTTCACTCATTTTCTACGCCTCCTTCAATGCTTCCTGAGCATCATGGCGTATTAAATTCCAAATATCTGTGGAATATTGTTCAAATTGGCTACGATACTTTTCTTCATCTCGGCCCATCTTTGGTAAATCAATATGAATAATGCTTTTGATTTTGCCGGGATGGCGGGACAACACGATAACCCGGTCTGCTAAGTAGACTGCCTCCTGAATGTTATGTGTAACATAAAGCGTACTTAATTTAGTGCGATTCCAAATCGTTAAAAGCTCTTCTTGCATGATCGTTCTAGTTTGTGCATCTAATGCAGAAAATGGTTCATCCATGAGAAGGAGGTCAGGTTCTACAGAAAGGGCACGGGCAATTCCTGCACGCTGCTTCATTCCCCCTGAAAGCTGCTTAGGATAAGCACCTTCAAAACCTGTTAATCCTACCATATCAATATAGTATTTCCCTTTTTCTTCTCTTTCCTTTTTACTGACTCCCTTTTCTTCAAGTCCGTAAACGACATTTTGAAAAACGGTACGCCATGGAAATAATGCAATTTCCTGAAAGACGATTCCTAAATTGGGCTCCCTTCCTTCAGTGCCTTCAAAATATACTTGTCCTTCACTTGGCGACATTAATCCTCCCACAATATTAAGCAAGGTAGATTTTCCGCAGCCACTCGGACCAACGAGAACGACAAACTCTTGATTTTCGATGGAAAAATTAATGTTTTCAAGAGCCGTTACTTCTCTTTTTTTAGAATCAGCAAATTTCTTACTGACGTTTTCTACGACTATTCTCATGATGTTATTCCCCTAGTTCTTTTAGTGCTTCCTCTAACAATTGTGTGTTGACGATTTCTTTGCTATCTATAGCTTTGTCGATAAGTTTCTCTTTTGCATACCAATCAATTTGTGTTTGAATGTCAGACTCAAGTAATTTACCGTCACGATCCATATATGGCAGCCCTTTTTTGATAAGCTCAGGATCTTGGTCCGTATACTTGGCAATGATATTTATAACTTCATCATAGTTTTCCCCTGGTACAGTTTCTCCGTCCTTTTTCACTAAAACGGCATCATAGTAGTATCGGGATGCTTTGATATAAGCTTTAAAGAATCTTTTTGCTGCATCTTTATTATCTGCAAATGCTGGTGAGAAGAAAATTCCTGAAGTTTGATAATCGATTTCTTCACCAATTTGAGAAATGACTTTTCCATATCCTTCTTGTACGACAGTTGAAATATTAGGCTCATTTAAAATAACAGCATCCACCTGCTTGCTATTTAAAGCTTCCATTAGACCCTTAATACTGTTGAGTGGTACTAATTGAACGTCAGCAATGCTTAAGCCATGATTTTCTAATACTCTACCTGCCATATAATGGAATGTGGAGCCTGTTTGAGTAATCCCGATTTTCTTTCCTTTTAAGTCTTCAATCGTTGCTGCACTAGAATCATTCGGTACAAGCAGGGCGGATGAAGAGTAGCCTTTCTGCTCTCGGCCTTTATCAGCAACAATCCATAATTTCTGTCCGCCAGCAACCATATTATATAGACTCGCAGTAATTCCAGTAGCACCAACATCTACACTGCCACCTGCTGTTGCAACTGCAATCGGTTGTGCTGCTTCAAACCAAGTTGCTTTTGCATCTATATTTTCTTCCTCGAAAAATCCTTTTTCTAATGCAATAAATAATGGTGCTGAGCTCGTTAATTTAAGCATTCCAATGTTGACAGAGGCCTTTTCCGGGCCTTTTCCAGCATCAGACTCATTTCCTGTTGATTGATTTTCTTCTTTTTGTCCGCAACCTGTAAGCGCTAGAGTTAATGATAGAATAGCGGCAAAAATGATTGTTAAAGATTTTTTCAATGTAAATACCTCCATGCTTTAATGTAGTACATTATTAAATATTAACATAAGTGAAGTGCATTCGACATAATTTTCAAAAAAAAACCTATAAATTATGGTTATTTACACATGTGGGATCGCTTCAAAGCTTTTTGAAAATATTATTTTAAATATATAAAAAG
>NZ_JBALOW010000048.1:1259-10617 GCF_036965085.1 Bacillus sp. JJ1532 | reverse complement strand
ACAATCGGGCGCGATTGTAGAATAACATTGGTATAAAATGATCAAAATTTTATATACTACTCCATCTAGGTCAATTGAAAAAGAATCCATTTTGATCAATCTTTTTTTAGTGAATTTTCAAATTTACCATAAAAAACAGGTTTGTAAGATGTTCTCGAACAAACTTTATTTCAAAGCAACATAAGTTAGTAATTAGATAAAAATTAACAAGGAATGTCCCATATGAAAGGGACATTCCTTGTTTTAATTAGAAAATAACTTACTTTTTTTAATATCAAAAACCTTGTTTAAAAATACTGGTTTCTAGGTCACGACTGAGTTGTCGTTAGACACAAGTATCAATTCCCAAACTTTCCACTTACTCCACCGTCACACTCTTCGCCAAATTCCTCGGCTTGTCAACATCACAGTCCCGGTGTAAAGCAGCGTAGTAAGAAATTAGTTGCAATGGTACAACAGAGATAAGAGGTGTTAATAGTTCGTGCACGGCTGGAATGACAAAATTATCTTCTTCCACTTCCAGACCTTTCATAGAGATGATGCACGCGTTGGCTCCTCGGGCAGCGACTTCTTGGACGTTGCTGCGGATGTTTAAATTAACACTTTCTTGAGTAGCTAAGGCGATAATTGGTGTGCCGTCTTCGATTAAAGCGATCGTGCCGTGCTTTAATTCGCCTCCTGCAAACCCTTCTGCCTGAATATAAGAGATCTCCTTCAGCTTTAGTGCTCCTTCAAGACCGACATAGAAGTCTAGTCCACGGCCAATGAAAAATGCATTGCGAGTAACGGATAAAAATTCACGGGCAATTGCTTCGAATTCTTCTTTTTCATCACAGAGCACTTCCATCGCATTCGCAATGATGCCAAGCTCTCGAGAAAGATCAAGATCCATTTCTATTCCACGGCTCTTTGCTGTAACCTCAGCTAAAATCGCTAATACCGCAAGTTGTGCTGTGTACGCTTTTGTCGAAGCAACAGCAATTTCAGGACCAGCATGAAGCAGTAACGTGTAATCCGCTTCACGGGAAAGTGTTGAGCCAGCCACATTTGTAATCGTAATCGCTTTATAGCCCATTTCTTTAATTTTCACAAGTACAGCACGGCTGTCGGCAGTTTCCCCGCTCTGTGAAATAAAGATGAATAGAGGTTTTTCAGGAAGCAACGGCATGTTGTAGCCAAACTCACTGGAAATATGCACTTCTACCGGAATTTTCGCCATTTTTTCAATGAATTGTTTCCCAACGAGTCCAGCATGGTAGGACGTTCCCGCTGCAATGATGTAAATACGATCTGCCTCATTCATTGCTTGTAGAATTTCGCCATCAATTGTTAAAGCTCCCTTTTCGTCCTGGTAGCTTTGAATAATTTTCCGCATCACTAAAGGCTGTTCGTCAATTTCCTTTAACATATAGTGCGGATATGTGCCTTTTTCAATGTCGCTTGCATCTAATTCTGCTGTATAAGGATCACGGGTGACTTTTTCACCATCAAGGTTCATGATCGTTACTTCATCTTTTCTCACGATGACGACTTCTTTGTCCATTAACTCTACATATTGGTCCGTTACTTGAAGCATGGCCATTGCGTCTGATGCGATCACATTAAATCTATCACCTAATCCGACTAGCAGCGGGCTTTTATTTTTCGCAACGTAGATGGTTTCATTATCCTTTTCGTCTAAAAGGGCAAGTGCATACGACCCATTTAATTGCTTAAGCGTATTGCGAAACGCTTCTTCAGTTGTTAGTCCTTCATTCGCGAGCAATTCAATCAGCTGAACGATGACCTCCGTATCTGTATCACTGTTAAAAGGAACGCCTTGCAAATATTCGCGCTTTAGGATTTCATAGTTTTCAATGACACCATTATGAACCAGAGTAAAGCGCCCTGATGCGCTTTGGTGCGGGTGAGCATTGGCTACACTTGGCACTCCATGTGTAGCCCAGCGAGTATGACCTATTCCTAGCTCGGCATAAACATCAAAATCAACCATGTTTCTTAAATCAGCAATACGGCCCTTTTCTTTAAAAACATGTACAGTGTTCTCGTTCATTACAGCAATTCCTGCTGAATCATATCCTCTATATTCAAGCTTTTCTAAGCCTTTAAGCAAAATTTCTTTCGAATCAAAATTTCCAATATATCCTACGATACCACACATACTTCTTTTCCTCCTAAATCGGAAGGGGCAAGAAGCCTTTTGGGACAGTCTTGCCCCTCATCTCTGTAATTGATCTTCTGACGTTTTCTTTTGACAAGCGACTAGTAATGTTGTTTTTTACAGTGGCTGTTTTCATCAAACGTCATTTTTAATAATTAGCATTCCCATCTCTTTGTGCATTAAGTTACCCTAATGTTTTATAGATGGAATAACGGTTTGCTTTGAACCGGGAGGCATCCGCCGAACATTTCGATAAACCTCCTCCTCGTCAACTAATCCACTTCCGTTCTGAATTAGTCCAGGCGCTTCAATATTAATTTTTTTTACAATAAAACGGCCCACCTTTCCATTTATTTTAAAAAACAGTAATATCATACACACAAAAAACTCTTTCGTCAATTGAAAAATAGAGGAAAAAAACTCCCTATACAATAAAAATATGCATAAGAGAACGGTTCGGTTCCCTTATGCATAGCCTGTTTACTCTTCATTCAATCCCATTTCTTCTACGACCACAGCAGCAATTCTCTCCACATAAGAGTTGCATAGCTCTTCTGTTGGCGCCTCGGCCATCACACGAACAAGCGGCTCTGTTCCAGATGGTCTCACCAAAATGCGGCCATTTCCACTCATTTCTTTTTCAACCTCTGAAATAATCGCACTTACTTTTTCATTATCTGTCACATGGTGCTTATCTGTCACACGAATATTCACAAGCTTTTGCGGGAACTTTTGCATTTCCTTTGCAAGCTCTGATAATGGCTTTTTCGTCATTTTCATGATGTTTACAAGCTGAAGACCTGTTAGGAGCCCATCGCCTGTCGTAATATAATCAAGGAAAATGATATGGCCGGATTGCTCGCCTCCAAGATTATAGCCATTCTTCTTCATTTCTTCTACTACATAGCGGTCACCAACAGCTGTTGGAATGCTTTGAATGCCGTTCGCCTCCAGCGCTTTATAAAAACCAAGGTTGCTCATAACAGTCGAAACCACTGTACTATGGCGCAGTCTGCCTTGTTCTTTCAGGTATTTCCCGCATATATACATAATTTGATCGCCATCTACAATGTCGCCATTTTCATCTATCGCAATAAGGCGATCTCCATCCCCATCAAATGCTAAACCGACATCTGCTCCCTTTTCCTTTACAAATGCAGCAAGCGTCTCAGGATGTGTTGATCCTACACCTTCATTAATATTTAATCCATTAGGAGAAGCTCCAATCATGGATAGATCTGCATCTAAATCGGCAAATAAGTGTGATGCAAGGGAAGATGTCGCTCCGTGAGCACAATCCAAAGCAATATGGATGCCGGAGAAATCCTCATCCACAGTTTGCTTCAAAAATTGCAAGTATTTCTGTCCGCCCTCGAAATAATCATTCACCTGTCCAAGCTCGGCTCCGACCGGTCTTGGCAGCTGATCTTCCTCTTGATCCATAAAGCTTTCGATTTCATTTTCCTGTTCATCAGATAGCTTAAACCCATCAGGGCCAAAAAACTTAATTCCGTTGTCTGCCACAGGATTATGTGAAGCAGAAATCATGACGCCCGCTTCTGCCCCAAGTGCTTTTGTTAAATAAGCAACACCAGGCGTTGAAATGACGCCAAGACGCATGACCTCTGCTCCGATAGATAATAGACCAGCAACGAGTGCCCCTTCAAGCATGTGTCCAGAAATACGAGTATCACGGCCAATTAATACTTTTGGACGGCTTTTATCTCTAGTCAGAACATATCCTCCAAAACGCCCTAATTTAAAAGCTAACTCAGGTGTCAACTCGCTATTTGCGACTCCACGTACCCCATCCGTACCAAAATATTTTCCCATTAATGCATACTCTCCTTTAAACATTATTTATATTAAATCTCTTTTTGTGTAATCGTAACTTTTGCTACATCCGTTGCCAGATTCCATTGAACATTTGAAGGACCATTTACATTAATTTTGACGTCATGGTCTCCCGCTTCTATATTAGATAAATCAAGAAAAACAAGAAAATCACTAGCTTTTAATTGCTTAATCATTTCGCTTTTTCCTGTAACAGTTAGGCTGGCACCGTTATTTGGCGATAACACTTCTGCCTCATATTGGTTAGGGAGGCCCGAAAAACTGATTGGAAGATTAGAGAAAGTTTTATTCTCATCCGTTTCTACAGTTTGATCTCCCTCTTGTGGAATTTCACTTGTTTGGATCGCTACTCTGATCGTTTTTGGATTCACCTCAATAATTCCTTCAGAAATGATGACAGGCAGTGATATTTCCGTATCTTCATTGATTTGGCTAACATCTACTTCGACCCTTACGCTGTCCGTCCTATCTAACACATCCTGTGCAGCAAAAATCTTAGCCTCTTTTATATCAGGTGTAATGGAATCAATCTTGATGTTCGCCGGCGGACTGCCTTTTTCTATCACCTTAATGGGAACTGTTTTACTCAAGCTTTTCACTGGGATGATGACATCAACCATTTCATGTTCTAATAAAACATCAAGCTTATTCATATTCCGATCTAGCACTTGAATCTGTGCTTCTCTTCGAACAGTCTCTTTTATAGTCCCCCTTATATTCACTGTCGCTTTTACATAGCTAATTTTGTCAATGACATCCTTAGCTCCCGTTATTTTTATACTTTTCGGCTCTGCCTCAGGAGGCTCGGAAATATAGCCCGCCTCTAACAAGGTCTTATCAAATTCTACATCTACTTTAAAATCCTTTGTTACTTTCTCCTGAATGCTGACATTTACATAGGCAGGATCAATTGTCGCTTTCAGCTTGTCTGATAAATTTCGAATTTCCAACGGAACGCGTTTTGTGCCAATGGCAGCATTTGTTAAGTCCACATATACTTCGAAATTACGTTGCGCTTTTGCGGGTTGCAATAGATTCTTTGGACCTTGTATGGTCACTTTCACCGTTTCCGGGACGCCTGTTACTACAAGATTGTCAGTATCATAATAGCTTTTAACTGGTATATCCGATAGAATTTCATAATCCTCCCCGCTAGGCACATTAATGTTGGAAACGTCCTTTTGTGGATCATAAACAGAAGTAAAGAGAAGCATGGCAAGAATTAATGCGGTAATCTTCATAAACCAGCGTGTGCCAATCAGCTTGTCAATTAATTTATCCATTTTTCTTCGCCCTCCAATTCCAACGAGCGGAAGAAGCTTGTTTAACTCGGTTTTGTGTAATCAATTCCGTTGTTAACATTTCCTTAAAGTCATCAGATTGTAAGTCACGGTGAAGTTCGCCATTTTTTGTTAGCGAAATACTGCCCGTCTCTTCTGAAACAACTACCGTTACACTATCCGTTACTTCACTAATCCCTAGTGCAGCCCTGTGCCTGGTTCCAAGCTCCTTCGAGATAAATGGACTTTCTGACAAAGGAAGATAGCAAGCAGCAGCAGCCACCTGATTTTTTTGTAAAATAACAGCCCCATCATGCAATGGTGTATTAGGGATAAAAATATTGATCAGTAATTCTGACGAAATTTTTGATTCTAGCGGTGTGCCTGTTTCGATATAATCGCCCATTCCGGTTTCCCGTTCAATGGAAATTAAGGCCCCAATCCGGCGCTTAGCCATATAATCGACAGCCTTCACAATCGATTCAACCAATTTTTCCTGATCTTCTGACTCCTGATTGCCTGTTCTAGAAAAAAATCGTCCCCGCCCAAGTTGTTCAAGGGCTCTTCTTAACTCAGGCTGGAAAATGATTGCAATCACTACAAATCCCCAAGTAAGTACCTGCTGCATCATCCACCCAAGTGTCTGGAGGTGGAAATTATCACTGATTACCTTTACAAGAAGAATAACAAATATTCCTTTTACCAATTGAACGGCTTTCGTCCCTTTGACAATGACAATCAGTTTATAGATGACATACCAAACGAGGAGAATGTCAACAGTATTTGCTAATAATTTCAGTATAGAGAAATCTGAAAACGACATTATCCTTCCTCCAAATATATATTAAAAGCATCATTATTCATTAACATAGCTTTCATATTATACCATAAAGCATGCAATACCACCCGTCTGGATACTGTTAACTTTCCATATAAAATAACGGAATCCTGCCTAAAAGCAAGATTCCGTTGTAGAATGATTGTTTGTTATTGAACCGTCTCAGGCTCACTGCCTTCAAATATGCTAACTACCTCTTTAGCTGTTTTTTTGATATGATACCACATCCAATCAAAAACAGCATTCACCTCTTTTATTTCCCCTGTGACTTTTCCAGCCGATGCCAAATATTTCTCTCCGTTAATAACGGTCACATTTCCTTCAACTTGTCCTTCTATTTTTAATTTGCCATTTTTAACGATGACGTCACCCTTGACTACCTCTCCTTCAGGAACAATGACTGTGTCATTTTGTACTACGAGATTGGGCTGTCTCGACACAGAGAATTGATGATCTTGTTCCCACGAGGAAATGATGCTTCCCATCATGAGTACGAGGAATAGAGATGCAGCCGTCACTAGCGGATGCTGTCTAATCCAGCGCTGGAAACCGACCTTCCGCTTCTCCTTTGGCAATTTGGCCATCACTTTTGCGGTAAAATCGGATGGCGCTTGTATATGTGAAGTACTTCTGACAAGTGCAATAGTCTTTCGTAATTCATGGAAATGCGCCTGGCATTCTTTGCAGCTTTGCAAGTGCGCTCTTAACTCTGCTTCATGTTCGGCTGAGATCTCTTCATCTAAATATTCATGCATATAAAGAATCACTTCTGCTGGACACTTCAAAGTTCTCACCCTCTTCATAATCAAATTCGCCTTGGCTTATTTGCGCCCAGATTTACCTGAGCTCGCTCGATAAATTCCTTAAAAAATCGAAAGGCTCGCCGGAGGCTTTACTTTATTCAGCCAATGTTTGAACCCCATTTACATTTAACTCGCACCTATGAAGGTGGGAATTTATTGCTGAATAAAGTTATACGTGTCGTAATTGGGTTCTTAATGCTTCTCTTCCCCGATGAATTCTTGTTTTAACCGTACCTAATGGCAAATCTAATATCTTGCTTATTTCATTTAAGGAAAGTTCTTCAATATATTTGAGAACAATCACTGTACGGTATTTTTCTGGGAGCTTGGAAATTTCTCTTTGAATTGTCTCTTGCAGCTCCAGACTTTCAAGATCCTCCTCGGGCAGACTCGTATCTGCAGCAATTTGCGAATACATCGTTAACCCGTCAGTCCCTGCTACCTCTGCATCTAAATAATAATCAGGTTTCTTCTTCCTCATTCGATCGATGCAAAGATTCGTAGCAATTCGATAAAGCCATGAAGAGAATTTCAGATTTATATTGAAACTATGAATGTTCACGTAAGCTCTTAAAAAAGCCTCCTGTGCAATGTCTTCTGCTTCATGTCTATTTCCCAGCATTCTATAGCAAATCATATATACTTTTTCTTTATAGATTTCTACTATTTCTGCATAGGAGTCTTGATCCCCTTTTAGTACCTGCTTAATCCTTTTCTTTACGATTGTCTCCATTTTTCTTTTACCTCCGCTCTAATGCGGCTAATCGATATTACGATCGATAGCGGAAAAGGTTTCACTTTTTTTTAAAAATACTAACCATATCTATATTAACAAATATTTACTGCTGGTGTTTAATAATTTTATTTTACGGGGATTATAGTAAGTAAAATTTGAGGATTGCCAAAGATGTACGTCCTAAAGCTTTTCTATTTCGAAATTCAGGCAGTTATAAATAGGTATATCCAAAAGCAAAAAAGGGGTGGTCTCATGTGTGATTGTAAACTATTAAAGGATATAGAAGATTGCAGAAGAGAAATGATTTATTTAGCATCCTCCTCTTCTCTGTGTAGTCAACAAGTAGTAGACATGAGTACAAAACTGGACAGGCTGCTCAATTTATACTACACCCAGAATAAAAAAAATTAGGCAGGGCTTTTTGTTGAGCCACTGCCTGGTATTTTTTATAGAAGCTTTTCGCCAAATAATGAACCCATTAAAGCAACAGCAACAGATGCTGTTTTATTCTTTTCATCTAAAATCGGATTTACCTCAACAAATTCAGCTGAGGTAATCAACCGTGCTTCCGCTAGCATTTCCATGGCTAAGTGGCTTTCCCGGTAGCTGATTCCGCCAATAACCGGAGTTCCTACTCCAGGTGCATCATGAGGATCTAACCCATCTAGATCAAGAGACAGATGGACCCCATCCGTTTTCTCTTTTAAATAGTTAATCGTTTCTTCCATAACCTTCGTCATACCCAAGCGGTCGATTTCATGCATCGTATACACTTTAATTCCCAGCTCTTTTATTAATTCCCTTTCGCCCTCATCTAAAGAACGAGCTCCAATAATGACAATATTCTCTGGCTTTACTTTCGGAGCAAAGCCACCCACATTGGTAAGCAATGGATGACCCATGCCTAAACTAACAGCAAGCGGCATCCCGTGAATATTTCCTGAAGGAGAAGTCTCTGCCGTATTTAAATCCCCATGGGCATCATACCAAATTACGCCTAAATTTTTATAGTGCTTAGCAACCCCAGCCAGTGTGCCAATCGCAATGCTGTGATCACCCCCAAGTACAAGTGGAAACGCTTGATCCTCAATGGCTTGATCCACCTCTTTAGCGAGCAATTCTGTTTTCTCAGCAATTAATTTCAAATTGCGCAGGTTGGAAACCGGATCAACCTCTACTTCTGGTCTCCCTATAGCAATATCTCCCTTGTCATGAACTTCATCAAACAATGCTTTTAACCGCTCATTTACTCCTGCATATCGAATAGCACTAGGCCCCATATCAACTCCACGTCTAGCTTGACCCAAATCCATAGGCATCCCAATAATCGCCAACTTATTCATAAAAAAGCCCTCCCTAAGCCAATAAATCATTTTCTACCTTTATTTTAACCCCATTGAAGGAAATGACTCAACTCGACAAAAATCTGTATAAATATACGGAATATTAGAAATTAAATGGGTGTTCGGCTGATTGGACGGGATAGAATCTATTATTGGTGACCGGTCGTGCTCTTTTTCTGACGGGACGGGCACCTAAACCAATTTTTGGTGACCGGTCGCTCCTTTTTTCTGACAGGACGGGCACCAGTAACCCTTATTGGTGACCGGTCATTCCCTTTTTCTGACTGGATGGGCACCAGTAACCCTTATTGGTGACCGGTCGCTCTCTTTTTCTGACTGGACG
>NZ_JBALOW010000048.1:0-1178 GCF_036965085.1 Bacillus sp. JJ1532 | reverse complement strand
GTCGCTCCTTTTTTCTGACTGGACGGGCATCAGAAACCCTTAATGTCGACCGTTTCCTCTCTTTTTCTGCCGAGTCGGGCACTATCCCGCTTCTTATCGTTCGTTCTATTATATTAGGTAAACGAGAACCTAAAGAAGGTTAAAACCAAAGAAGACCCTTAGGAATAATATCCCTAAAGGTCTTCTTTAGAAAACGAAGTGAGCCATGAAGGACTCGAACCTTCGACCCTCTGATTAAAAGTCAGATGCTCTACCGACTGAGCTAATGGCTCATTTGAAAAATGGCTGGGCTAGCTGGATTCGAACCAACGCATGTCGCAGTCAAAGTGCGATGCCTTACCGCTTGGCTATAGCCCATTGATTAAACTACATAATTTACAAAATAAAAAGGACTAATTATAACATGTCCATTTTTAATGTTTTTATTAAAAATAAATGGTGGTGGGGGACGGATTCGAACCGCCGAACCCAAAGGGAGCGGATTTACAGTCCGCCGCGTTTAGCCACTTCGCTACCCCACCAAATTATAAGATGCCGGCCAGAGGACTCGAACCCCCAACCTACTGATTACAAGTCAGTTGCTCTACCAATTGAGCTAGGCCGGCAAAATAAAATAATCATTTCTAATTTAGTTTTTGCTGATAACTGTGCTCCAAAGCCCTACGGTCTTTGTCGCAGATTTTAAAGGTTTGCCATTCGAGGGAGAAAAGCTTCGTTGCTGCAAGCTTTTAAAATCCTCTACCAATTGAGCTAGGCCGACATATTAATTACAATTGTATAAATGTTATGGTGGAGGATGACGGGATCGAACCGCCGACCCTCTGCTTGTAAGGCAGATGCTCTCCCAGCTGAGCTAATCCTCCAAAATGGTGACCCATACGGGATTCGAACCCGTGTTACCGCCGTGAAAGGGCGGTGTCTTAACCGCTTGACCAATGGGCCATATATTAATATTAAGGTAAGCTTCCAAGCGGGCTCGAACCGCTGACCTCTTCCTTACCATGGAAGTGCTCTACCTGCTGAGCTATGGAAGCATCACAACTACCTGCTCAAATATATCATCAAAAAAATGGCTCCGCAGGTAGGATTCGAACCTACGACCGTTCGGTTAACAGCCGAATGCTCTACCACTGAGCTACTGCGGAATATTATAAAAAAGGCCTAGCGACGTCCTACTC
>NZ_JBALOW010000047.1:921-34077 GCF_036965085.1 Bacillus sp. JJ1532 | reverse complement strand
ACTAATTTATATAGTGGATCATTGTCATTGGCAAGCTTTTTTGAAAACGTATTTAAATTTAAACCAGGGAGAACATTCTGGGTTGTTTTTACATCGGTTGCTGCAATTATCTTAATGCTAGGTGGAGTATTAGATCATTTAGGGAATCTACTAACCTTCCAAGGAGTCTTTCTATTATCATGGGCAGCAATTTTAGTAAGTGATGCCGTTGTAGTAAAGAGAATATTAAAAATTGGCCCTAATTATTTTGAACATCGCCAAGAATATCTATATGCCTGGAATCCTGTTGGTGTCATTTCAATTATTGTATCAAGCGTACTTGGTTCCATTGCTGCTTTCGGATATTTAGGCGCCTTTCTACAAAATGTAGCAGCATTTTTCGCAGCGATCTTAGCATTTGTCCTTACGATTGTTTTAGCTATTGCAACTAAAGGAAAATATTACAGTAAAAAAGAAGCTACTGATGTTTCATCCAATGAATTTATTGGATAAAGATTTAAAATGCTTGCGCCATACTTCAATTAAATTATTAAATAGATTAATTAATACAGAGAGAACGACAAATACGCTTTTAAAATTCTAAATATAAAAGGTATTCAATCGTCATTTATATTACAATAATTAAATTTCATTTCCATAAAAAAGAATTAGCGGTGGAAAAATTTCACTTCTAAAATAAATAACATTTAGTAACATTAGGACCTAACCCCCAATTAATGAATGCTTTTTTCACTGGGGGTTAGGTCCTGTTTTTACGTTTATTTACAACTTTCTACTCAATATAAGTAAGAATAATGATAAAATAGGCAATATTACCATTTAGTTTTCAAAGTCAGGAGGAGTACTACAATTGAACTCAAAGTTTAACAAGCCAAAAGGATTCAGTGAAATATTAGATCACACCTTTAGTTTAAGTAAAAATCGATTTAAAGATTTTTTTATGATTTTACTTATTTTAATAGGACCGATCTATTTGCTTCAGGCGATTATTCAGCTATTTTCCGGAGTTAGCTTCTTCAGAGAGTTAAGGAGTGGGGATGTTTGGTATGAACAAATTCTATCTGGTCTTGTTGAAACCGAAACATCCGTATCTAGTATAGGAGCGGATATTGGTTTAATCCTCACAGGTTTACTTGGTTTCCTATTATTTCCGGTTGCAGAGGGAGCGATTCTATTCGCCATTAACCATATTCGAAAAAATGAAGAATATACAGTTGGATCTGTTATTAAAGAAGCCTTTTCTAGGTTCTGGCCCATGATTGGCAGCAGTATCTTGTTTGGTTTAATCACATTTGGTTTAGTGATTGTTCCCATTTTCTTTGTTAGTATAACTGGATTCATTGGATCTATTTTGCATCCGGCCATTGGAATTCTATTAGCTATTATTCTCTTCCTGGGCTGTGCAGTTGGAATTGGCTATTTATTAACTCGCTGGAGCTTTTATTTTGGTTCCGTTGTACTAGATCGGGAATCCCCTGGATTTTCAAATAGCTGGAGGCTCACGCAAAATCGGACTTGGATTTTAATGGGGCTATACCTTTTATTCTTTTTAATTATTTCGAGCATTAGTTTTGCAGTGGAAATGACGTTTAGTATATTTCTAGGCTATAGTGTATTACTGTCAATCATTTCAAATTTGGTCACTTTATTTACTACTATGATTCTTTCAGTGGGCTATGGAGTGATGTATCTTGATTTAAAAATAAGGCATGATGCAGATGACTTAAAGGAAATGATTGATGACTATCATAAATATTAATTACCTATCAAAGTTAGGTGATCATTAATGTTGGAAACGAACAAGGCAAAGGATGAGCTTCAGCGTATATTAGATGGCAAGGAATATCGAGTTTATTATAACGATTCTAAAAGTATGATAGAGGTTTGGTGGGAAGAAGCGAAAAAATGGATAGCAGAGCAGCTTTCTAAACTATTTCCTTCTTTCGAACCAACGAGTGGTGTATCAGGATTTATTTTAATAGTTATCCTCATCATCGTTGTTTTATTGCTCAGTATAGCAGTATTTATTATGGCAAGAAATACGAAACGAAATCGAATGCTGCGTGACAAAAAGCCACTTCAATCTATGAAGGAATTGAATTGGTCGTTTCAGCAGCATTTATTAGAAGCCAGGAAACTTGAGTCTTTAGGGGAATACACATTATCAACTCGACACATGTTTTTAGCGCTGCTTCTTTATTTTCATGAGAGAGAATGGCTGGAAGCTAGGATCTGGAAGACGAACTGGGAATATTATGACGAGCTTCAGAAAGAAAATACTGGCTGGGCTAAAGTTTTTTTTAACCTTACTAATTTATTTGATGAGGCGACATATGGAGAACGTGAAATTACAAAGGAAGAATTTATCCAGTTCCGCAGTGAAGCTATGTATTGGCTCCAAGAAACAGATGCTAAGTTTGAGGGATAAGGGGGGAGGTCAACTTGTTGAAATCTTTTTCAAATGGGCGAGCATGGATATATCTGCTCGTACTTCTAATCTTATTTATGATCATTAGTTATTTCTCTTTTTCTCCTGAACCTAAGTACTATCCCAATTATGTATCGGACTCTCCCTCGCCAACAGGTGTAAAGGCATTGTATACGTATTTAGGCAAGGAAAAGAAAGTGAAGAAATGGTCCCATGCCCCCAATCTTTTGAGCAAAGGTGAGAAAAAACAATTACTTATCATGGCAGAGCCGCAATTTTTCCCTAAAAATGAAGTAATGGAAGATTACATCGATTTTATGAAAGCTGGGCATACGATTCTATTATTTAATAAGAATCCTAAAGGCATGTTTGATTTGAATTCGGCCCCAATTAACGGGGAAGCATCATCTGATGGTACAGCTGATGTATACAGCCGTGATGGAAATAAGTTTCGAGCCGAAATAAGCCCAACTGTACGTCTTCAGACAAATCTGCAGGATGAAATTTTATTGTCTGATCAAGCAGGTACAGTTGCAATAAAACGCCCTTTTGGCAATGGACAATTAATTGTTTCCATTGCTCCTGAATGGATAACAAACGGGAAAATATTAGACTATGATCATCCTTCTCTTCTATCGGCTCTATTAATTGAGGAGGACACACATACCATATTATTTGATGAATACATACATGGCGGGGAAAACGCTCCAAAGATTTCTGCCTTATATCCAAAATGGTTCTTGCTGCTGTTGCTGCAAGCGACCATCATTATTGCTCTTTTTCTTTGGCACAAAGGAAAGCGATTCGGGCCAATCTATAGTCTAAGAGAAGAATCGGTTCGATTTAGCGATGAGAGCCTACAGGCTTTAGCGGCTTGGTATATTCGCGGCCGGAGATATCATGATTCATTACTGATACAGGCAGATTATGTGAAGCTTCTCATGCAGGAACGATGGGGTATTCCTTATGAAAAACAATGGCTGGATCTTTCAGATATTCTGGAACGAAAGCGGATGAATATGCCAAAAAACGAGATCCAACCGCTTCTGTCAGGGTTATCCAATATTTTAGCTAATGAAAAAGTAAACAAGCAGGAATACTTGCTTTGGTCGAGAAAGCTTGATCGTTTAAAGAAAGAGGTGGAAGAAAGATGAGGACAGAATTATCATCCTTATTGGAAAAATATGAAGAGCGAATTTTAGGCCAAAGATTAAATCTTAGGCTGCTTTTATCAGCCATATTAGCAGGAGGCCACGTGCTATTAGAAGGAGTACCTGGAACTGGTAAAACACAAATGGTAAGAACTCTTGCCAGCCTGCTTGGAGGCAGCTTTAACCGTATACAATTTACTCCAGACCTCCTGCCTAGTGATATTACGGGCAGCACTATTTATAACATGAAAGACAGCACATTCCAAACATTAAAAGGTCCAGTATTTACAAATATTCTATTAGCTGATGAAATAAATCGAACGCCTGCGAAAACGCAAGCTGCACTTCTAGAAGCAATGGAAGAAAAGCAAGTGACCATTCAAGGAGAAACATATCAGCTGCCCGAAGTCTTTTTTGTTGTGGCCACGCAAAATCCAATTGAATTTGAAGGAACCTATCCGTTGCCAGAGGCACAGCAGGATCGATTCTTATTTAAACTACAAATTGACTTCCCAGATTTTGAGGAAGAGAAGAATGTTTTAAAGCAAGTTATTGAAAACAGCTTTGACAGCAGTCTAGTTACACCAATACTTGATATGCACCGTTTTCTATCGATCAAAAAGGAAATTCAGAAATCTACGATTGGTGAAGGCGTCTTAGACTATATTATGCAAATCGTAAGAAAAACGCGTGAATCAGAGACCATCCGCTATGGGGCAAGTACGAGAGCTGCTATTTCTATTGGAAAAGCGGCTCAAGCCTGGTCATTTATGGCTGGTAGGGATTTTGTTACACCAGATGATATAAAAATCGTTGCAAAATCGGCGTTAAGACACCGAATTCAGTTATCTCCACATATAGAATTGGAGGGAGTGACCGTTGACCAAATCATTGAAGAACTTGTGGGGTCGATTCCTGTTCCAAGATAGAGGGGTAATGCCTACAAAAAAATTAGTGATTATTTTCTTTATCCTTTCTGTCGTTTTATTGATGGGAACTGTATTGAATATCTTATGGAAATTTGTGATTATCGTTAATATTTTTGTATTTTCTGCAAGTCTTCTAGATTTACTGTTATCACCAAATAAAAAGCAGATTATTCTTAAACGTATTATTCCTGAAGAGATCGAAAGAGGGAAAACATATTACATCCAAATCGAGGTAAATAATAATTCACAGCAATCCTTTCATTTTAGAATCATAGATGGAATCCCTCAAGTTTTTCATCGTCCTTTTCCTTTTCAAGGAAAGGCTGCAATGGGTTCTTCCACCATACACTCATATGAAACGAAGGCAAGTGTGAGGGGAAGATATGAGATAAATAAGCTTTATTTCCGCTACACCAGTTCCTTAGGCTTATGGGAAAAGCAGATAACGGTCGAATTACATGATTCAGTTAAAGTCATTCCCGATTTATCGGAGACGAAGCAGTATTTAGAAAATGCTCAGCAATTTTTATTATACGAAGGTGTAAAAATCCGCAAGATGCAAAGTGGATCAGGGGACTTCGCCAAAATTCGCAGATACGTTGTAGGGGATGATCCTCGTAAAATTAACTGGCGGCAAACAGCCAAGCTGCGAGAAGTGATGACAAATGAATATGAACCAGAGCATGGGAAGTATATTACGATATTAATTGATTGTGGACGAATGATGGGAGCTGAGCTGGAGAAGGGAAATCGGCTTGAAAGGTCGTTAGAAGCAGCTCTTACTGTAACTGCAGCTGCCCTTCAAAAAGGGGATTATGTGTCCGTCTTGGCATTTTCAAAGGAAGTGAAAGTCTTTGTCCCTCCAGCTAAGGGGATGGCTCATTTGCAGACGATTCTTCATGCCATTTATAATCTAGAAGTGGATGCAGCTGAATCAAATTATGCTGCTGTCCTGCAATATTTAGAAACGATGCAGAAAAAGCGCAGCCTTCTTTTCCTATTTAGTGATGTCGCGACCTTTCTTCACGAGGAAACAGCGCTTGCCTATTTAAAACGGATTAGACAACGGCATTTATTTCTAATGATTGGCCTGGAAGATGTGACACTATTAAAAACAATCAATACAAAGCCCGACCAAGTACAAAAAGCAATGATAAAAAGCATCGCACAGCAGCAAATGCTTATGAAGAAAAGGGAAAAGCTTAAATGGGAAAAACAAGGCCTCTTAATGGTAGAGGCCGTTGAGGAAAAACTAGCAGTTACAGCCGTTTCTCATTACATAGATATTATGAATCGGAATCTATTATAGCTTGTTTCTTCATTAATGATAGCTTGCCAATCACAATGTAAAGGATTAGACCAATGACCGTAATGAAAGCAACGATATACTTTGCTTCTATCGATATGGCCGCGGGTGTAATAAATCCTTCTATGATTCCAGCAATGACAAATAACGGAATGGTTCCAAGCAATAATTGGACAGATCGGTTGGCTTGCTGCTTTAACTGAAAGCCTCTTGATAAATTTCCTGGAACGAAGAGCTTATAGCCCATTAACAATCCAGCACCACCAGCGATAAATATGGCTGTAAGCTCAATCATTCCATGTGGGACGATATATGCCCAAAAATCATAAGACATCCCATGATTCCAAAAGAGAGCGGCAAGTGCGCCAACAATGATCCCATTATAAATTAATAAATAAATGGTTAATATTCCAAAGGTGACACCGCCGGCAAAGGCCAAAATTGCTACCTGAATATTATTCGTCATAATGCTGGCAGACATGAATGAAGAATCAACCGCTCCATCGCTGCTACCTAACTTGTCAGGGTCCACACCTTGTGCGATATCTGCTGGAAGAATGGAGTAAATATGCATCGGGTCATCAACAACTGAAAAGAAGCTGCCTACCGCGCCGAAAGTAAAAAGAAGCATGGCGGCAATAATAAATTTCCATTGCTCAATTAATAAGCCAATAAATTTAGTCCTAAAAAAATAGCGGATTTGTTTCATACTTGTTATTTGATTTTTATACAATAGATTGTGTGATTTTGAAACGAGAGCATTTAAATATTGGGTAACGTCTTCATTAGGAAAATAAGTTTGACTGTATGATAGATTGTGAGCAGCTTTTTGATAAAGCTTGTAAAAATAGTGAATGTCCGTACCTGAATAATTCCTTTTTCTTTTCTTTATCGATGCTGCCATCTGTTCAAGCTTCTGCCAATCTTCACGGTGCTGCTTTATAAATTGCTTAACATTCATATTGACACCTCTTGCTTACTGCTTTTCTCCTTATTATAGTAATTTTGTAGAAAAATAGAAACAGTTAGAGAAATATTATAAAAAATGGAGGGGATTTCCATGAACCAAGACCGTATCGGAATAAAAACTCCAGAATATGTATCATTAAATTTTCAGCTGGCTGGTCTTGGAAGCAGGACTGCAGCTTATTTAATCGATCAGATCATCTTAATCATAGTAAACATTTTGATTGTAATGGTCCTTTTTATGATTTTATATGGACAATCCGATCTCTTGCTATGGTCTGAAATAAATTCTGTCCCTGTTGCGATCGCGATTATTTTAATGTTCATTCTCAATTGGGGGTACTTTTTTGCATTTGAATACTTTTCGGGCGGGCGAACAATAGGCAAGAAAGCATTAGGTCTGCGAGTCATTCAAGAAAATGGCCACAGCATTACTCTGCTATCAAGCTTTATTCGCAATTTCCTCCGTATTATTGATTCACTGCCAGCCAATTATTTTCTTGGCATGATGATGATCTTTTTTCATTCTAAGCATAAGAGAATAGGGGACCTTGTCGCTGGAACACTCGTTGTACATGAAAGAAATACTAAAAAGAAAAAGAAGCTATCCCCTATAGAAAAAGAAATTGAAAAACGCGGATTGGCAAAAAGTGATCTCTTTGTAGAGGAACAGGTTTTGAAAACATTCGGAGCGAAGGATTGGAACTTAGTTAAAACGTATTGCAGCCGGTTTATTCACTTACCAGAAGAAGAGAGTATCAGACTGACAAGGCAAGTAGCTGAAATATTGCTTCCAAAAGCAAGGGTGGATGCAAGAGGGAAAAGCTTTCAGGACTTAGAAAACAATCTGCTCGTCCTATATTTACATTTAAAAGATGAATGGGAATATGAGCTATGATAACTAAAGGAAAAAGGCTAAGGGAACGGATTGAACGTCCCTTTAGCCTTTTTTGATTTTAGAAGGATTATTAATTTTATACAAGACTGGGTCGGCAACAATAAATTCTTCTTCCACATCTTTGCCTTTAGGTAATTTCTTCTTAACGATTTTCCCATCGAATTCAAGGATATCACCAGGTGCCAGTTCATATTTCTTCAAAGTCTTTGAGTGAGAGCACCAAGATAGTCCCACATCAATTGGATTTTCTTGCAGGATGACAACATTCTCCAAGATAATAACTTCATCATTTTCCTCATTAAAATTATTCCAGCTTAAAGCGAATTGTTTTACTGCTGCCGTAAAATGAACCTTCTCTTCGGGAAGCTCGAGTTTAACTGGCTTTTCTTTCTTCTCATTTTTCTTTTTTGGCTCTTTTATTTCTTCTATGCTTTTATTTTCCACAGGCTGTTTATCTTCCATTTGTCCCTCTTGACTAATGGAAGGTGCGCCTTGTGCAGTTGCATCAGTAAAGGTACCTTTTCCGAAGCTTGAAGCCTGCATTTCCTTTAGGTAGGCAGGATGAATGCAGCATAAGCTCCCGTCTTGAAATTCAATAATGATTGTATTTAATTCGTTGTTTTTCTCATAAGCCTCATAGCCCTTTACTGTTACAGTATACTGAAGGTTTTTTTCCTTATATAGGAATTGTTTTTTGACCTCTTTCGTTGTTGATAGACCCCATTCTCTAACTTTCTCCGAGTAATGGTTTTCATCAACAAAGGTTTCATATGTCCCTTTTGGAGGAAGATAGGTTATGGAATTGACAGTTGAACTATTTTCCATAAGTACTCACCCTTTCTTAGATTTGTGTATGCTTATGTAATAGATTACGGTTAGATTATCATGAAACTAATCTTAACTCAATCTTAAAGAGTATGATGGTCATCACAATCCTTTACTCAAATAAATGGTACTTTATTTATGAGAACAATAATCAATTAAATAAAGTCCATTGTAAAGGAGAACCGTTATGAGCGAAATCATCAATAATCGAGAACATACGATTAAGAATACAGAACGTCAAACCGTTTTAAAACAAATTTTTATAGATCTACATAAAGGAAGAAATGTAGATGAAGTAAAAGCTCATTTTAATGCATTTATCGGAAAAGTCACTATTGAGGAAATTTCTCAGCTCCAGCATGATTTAATGGAAGAAGGCGGAATTCCGATGGATGATTTGCAGCGTCTGTATGCAGCCCATACGGATATATTCAAGGGGTCTATTGTGGAATCAGAAAGTACTATAAGGCCAGAAAATGAGCCTGGACATCCTATTCATACATTCGTCCAAGAAAATCACGAGCTTGAAAAGTTAATTAAATCAAAGGTTCAATTACACTTACAACAGTTTATCGATGAAGATTCATCTGAAAATGTTTACAAGCTTTTGGAGGATTGCAATCTTTTATTAGATATTGATAAGCATTACAGCCGGAAAGAAAATCTGCTATTTCCGTATCTTGAGAAGTACGGGATATACGGTCCAACAAACAATATGTGGAGAATTGACGACTTTATTAGAGATGGCATTAAAGAGTCAAAACATAAGCTGTCCAATTATGATGGCAATAAACAGGAAATCGTGAATCTCGTTCATTTTATTATGGAAGAAGTAATCAACATGATCTATAGAGAAGAGCACATCCTTTTCCCGATGGCTTTGAAAAATCTAACTGAGGATGAATGGGTAAAGATCGCACATGAAAGCGATGAAATTGGTTTTTGCCTTACTAGCCCTGTAGAAGAATGGAAGCCAGAAAGGAAGCAATTAGGGGAGAACGCTATCTCAGAGGGCTATATAAAAATGGAAACAGGGATTTTATCTTTAAAGCAACTGGAGCTGCTATTAAATCATTTACCTGTCGACATTACCTTTATCGACCAAGACGATGTTGTCCGCTATTTCTCACATGGAAAAGAGAGAATTTTTGCGAGAACTAAGGCTGTAATCGGGCGTACCGTTCAAAACTGTCATCCGCCAAGAAGCGTGCATCTTGTTGAAGAATTATTAGCTGACTTTAAATCAGGACGGAAGGATACTGAAGATTTTTGGATTAAATTCCGGGATAAATATGTGTACATTCGTTATTTCGCCGTAAGGGACGAGAACGAAAATTATATTGGCACATTAGAATTCACCCAAAATATTGATCCTATCAAAGCAATAGAAGGGGAAAAAAGAATTTTATCATAATTTATTACAATGAACACCGTTCGGAATGGCTGAATGGTGTTTTTAATTTATGAATATTAAAAAGAATAATACTTTTCTATAATATGTCATGATAAACTAGTATATAAAATAATACTTAAAGAGAGGCTCAAAATGATAAAAGCAGTTTTTTTCGATTTAGATGATACACTACTTTGGGATCAAAAAAGCGTGAAGGAAGCCTTTGCAGCAACTTGTAAAATGGCAGGGGATCGTTATGGATTGGACCATAACCAGTTTGAAGCTGCTGTTCGAGAGGAAGCAAGAAATCTTTACTCTTCCTATGAAACTTATGACTTTACTCAAATGATCGGAATCAATCCTTTTGAAGGACTATGGGGGAACTTTTTAGATGATCATGAAGATTTTAGAAAAATGAAAGAGATTGTTCCTGGTTATCGGAAAGATGCATGGACAAGAGGGTTAAAAAGGATGGGTGTCGATGATCCAGACTTTGGGTTTGAATTGGCGGAACTTTTCCCACAGGCGCGACGTAAATCTCCGTTTGTCTATGAAGAGACCTTTCAAGTTTTAGACCAGTTAAAAGGAAACTACAAACTCCTATTACTTACAAACGGTTCCCCTGATTTACAAAACACGAAATTAACGATTACACCTGAAATAGCCCCTTATTTTGACCAAATTGTCATTTCAGGGATGTTTGGAAGAGGGAAGCCAGATCCTTCTATTTTTGAACATGCTCTATCTCTAATGTCGCTGCAAAAAGATGAAGTCATAATGGTAGGGGATAATCTGATGACAGATATTCTTGGCGCCAATCGTGCTGGCATACAGTCTGTTTGGATAAATAGGGAGGATAAAGAACGAAATGAGGTTATTCCTACCTATGAAATCCGTCATTTGGAGGAGCTTTTTCAAATATTAAATGACATACAATGAACATAGGCATTTTTATCAAAGAGTTCAAGAAAGCGCTGATTTGCAAGATCATCAGCGCTTTTCAGAAAAAAATTAAGATGCCTTATTGGCAGGAGCAAAACGTTTTCGGATTCCTCCAACGATTAACAGCAATATAGGGATTCCAACCATATTTATCGGTAATGCATACTTCACCCAATATTTTTTTACATATTCGGCCCCAAATAACGTAATGGTTGGCTGAAAAATCGCTAAAACAAATGTCACGATTGCGACAAACCAAATGGCCTTTTTCCAATCCTTTATTTTTAGTAATTGCGCTGTTCCATAGCTTGCCGCAAAAAAGTATACAGATAGCTTAATAAAAACACTTAGAATCCAAATTAGAACCGCAACAATCTCCAAATTTTGAATAAATTTCATAATGGAAATAAAGCGGACCATATCTATAGCTGGGAACAATAGTTTTTGCGAGATGTGAGGGCCGAATACCATCAATACACTGATTGTCGCCGTGCTCACGAAGAAACCAGAGATGATGATCCCCCATACTGCCCTGGATGGACCTTTCTTTGGTTCATCCATAAAAGCAACAAGCATCATCATAATAACAGACTCGCCAAGAAATGAAAGTGGGGATAAGGACCCTTTTATGATTTGGATAAATCCGGTGTCAGAATAAATGGGTAATATTTTCTGAATATCAAAATTGGGTATCGTAAAAAAAACTAGTCCAGTTACCATGAGAAGAACGAGAGGCCCAAATACTTCACTGCAGCGTGCGATTCCTTCAATTCCTCCAATATTGGTGACGTAAATAATGACAATCAGCATCGTTACAATAAGCGACCACGATGGGGTACTAGGTAATAGGATGGTAATGGTAAACTGTGCAAACTCCCCTAGAATATTACCAATAACCGAATACCATTGAATAAAATAACATAAGACAATAGTTGTCCCAATCCATTTGCCCAAAATTTGTTTACAGAATTCAATCAAGGTTTGTTTTGGATAAAACAGTGCTACCCTTGTAGCTATCAAAACAATCACGATGCCTAATATTATGCTGATAATCGCGGAAATCCATGCATCTTGTTTTGCATCAATGATCGTTGGATTCACTGCCAGTAGAAGCATATTGCCTGTTTGAAAGGTGAATATTATCCAAAAAATTTGCAAACCAGTAATTTTCATTTATGAATCTCACTTTCTTTTAGCAAGATAGATGGGCCAGTCATGCCAATCCGCTTGATTTCAAAATTTGTTGTTACTATAATTTCAGCTTCTGAAAAATGCCTATCCCAATCCTTGCTTAACTCCTTCCATTGACGAGGATATTTTTTATGAATTTCTTCACCAAATCCAAAAATATCCTGACCGTATTTATGTTGGACTTTCTTTATCGTTTTAAGTGCTCTTTTTTCTTCTGTCTTTTCAAATACCTTTCTCATCTTATGAACATTTTTCGGTTCATTTAGATCTAAATGTGTATTGTTTTCGAGAATGGCTCCTTCCCCAGTCAATTTCACAGTAATTTTTATTTTATTGTCTCTTCCCAATTTTGTTACAATTTCACTATTTATTTTAGTTAAGATTAGACTTGCATTCCCATCTTCATATGGATTGGTAATAGTTATTTTTCTTAACACTCCTTTAATCCAAAGAAAGGCCCTGTTTTCCACATTATTTAAATAGCCAACTAATTTTATGTCTTTATTAAAAACAGCTAAACCTCCTATTTTCAAAACATCATTTGAAGAACTTTCTCCACCTGAAGATTTTCCCGTTTGAACTTTTGTGAGCTCTATAACTGGAAGAGATGGTCGAATACCATCGCTGATAGCTGCAATTAAAAAGTTTACTAAAGCAATGTCACCTCTTCCTCCGTATTCCTCATGCCCTTTAATGGCAGCAACAGCAGGAGGCTTTTCTAGTGGATCAGAAATATTGAGTGCTTCTAGTGCTGTGGCCTCTTTGACGACAAATATATCCGTCCGTAAACTTACATCAGATCCACGGGTAAGTGCATCCAGTTGATGCTTGACTCCTAACTTGGCAAATTCCTCCCCAAAAAATATAACACTTCTATGACCTACGAAGGCTTGTCTTGATAGCTTTTCCTGCATAACTTGTGTAGCATCGTTAACATTTTTTCCTTCTGCCGATATTGTAAAAGACTCATTTCCGCCCGCACTGCTGCCACTTTGAGATTGCATATTGGAAGGGATGACGATTTGGCCGCTAAGCTGAATGTTTTTTTTCTTTCCGAGATCCCATCCTGTTGCGAGCCATATAGCCCTTTCGTTTAATTCCTTGCGATCCCAGCAGCCGGTGGTGAGAACTAAGAACATGCAAATATGAATTATGATTATGCATTTTTTGATCATTTTTCTTCCCTGCCTTGACCAGGATTTGGTCTTTGTCCAAATGGAATTCGCATTTTATTCACACCGCTCGTAAATGGCGGTCGATAATTATAAGCCCATTTAGGCACCCTGATAATTACATCCTTCAAGCCTGAAAAAATCTGTGGAGCAAAAGGACTAAAATAAGGAACACCGAAGGAACGGAGAGTTACGAGATGAATTGTAATCGCAATTAATCCCAATACAACCCCATATAAACCGAAAATTCCTGACAAAATTAATAAGGCAAACCGGATCATCCGAAAAGCAGTTCCGAAATTGTAGCGAGGAATGGCAAAAGAGGCAATTCCTGTCGTTGCTACAACGATTACCATCGGGGAGGAAACAATACCTGCCTGTACGGCTGCCTGACCGATGACGAGCGCCCCAACAATACTGACCGCTGAACCGACTGGCTTTGGAAGCCGAATACCCGCTTCACGAAGTCCTTCAAAAACCAATTCCATAATTAAGGCTTCAATAATGGCAGGGAATGGCACTCCTTCTCTTGCAGCTGCAACACTTATGAGCAAAGTAGTCGGTATTAATCCAGGATGATAGGTTGTCAGGGCTACATAGATGGAAGGTAGGAATTGAGAAATATTTAATAAAATAAAGCGAATAATTCGAATAAAGGTTGTATAAATAAAGCGTTCGTAATAGTCTTCAGTTGCCTGCATGCCTGCCCAAAATGTCATTGGAATGATGAGTACAAATGGGGTGTTATCAACAAAAATGGCCACTCGTCCTTCTAACAGATTTGCAGTTACGACATCTGGTCTCTCCGTATTTTGGATTTGCGGGAATGGAGAAAAAGGGAAGTCTTCAATAAATTCTTCAATAAACTCAGAATCTAATATTCCATCAATTTGAATTCGCTCTATCCTTTTCCGTGCTTCTTCAATTAAAGAGTCTGGGGCAATCCCCTCAATATAAGCAATCGCGATATCAGTCTTAGAATATTCTCCCAAAGTAAACGGCTCGAATTTAAGCTTTGGACTTCTAATTCTCCTGCGGATAAGGGAGGTGTTTGTCCTTATTGTTTCTGTAAATCCATCCCTTGGGCCACGAATAACTACCTCTGTCTGCGGTTCTTCGATTCCTCTTTTTTCAAAGCCTTTCAAATCAGCAATTAATCCTTTTGTTTCTCCATCTACAATAACGCCAACATTCGCCTTTAAAACCTCGTCAACAAGATCCTTAAGAGTGGATACATTTTTTACCTGTGCACTTGAAAATAACTGTTGTTCGATCACTTTTCCTATTGATTGAGGCTCAGCCGAACCTTTAGGTGGGCCTTCAAACATTAAAGGCTTTAGAAAAACCTCTTCCAGACTTTTGGTATCAATTAAACCATCAATGTAAACAAGTAATATTTTTATTTCATTGAACACATAAATAGGTCGCAGGACAAAATCTGAACAATTTTGAAAAATCTCTTTTAAGGCACTTTCATTTGCTGAAAGGTCAGGACTTAATTTTTCAGATTGGTCAATGGAAGGCTCCGGTAATTTCTCTTTTATAAAGTCAAATAATTTTTTCCTATTTTTCAGCTTAACCAAGATAAATGAGCCTCCCATAAATTCTTAAGTATATTTTTCCAATTAAATGGATTAGTATACGCATTGTGGTTTTTTTTAGGATGCAAAAAGAGAGATACTCATTCCCATATCCATTAAGGTTCTGTCCCATAGAAAATAAAGGTATAATAAATAATGGATTCGTGAACGAGGGAAATACTTTTAACGAAAAAGGGGCATATTCAATGAAATCATATATTGTCATAGGGGCAGGCATTTTAGGTTCATCCACTGCCTACCATCTCGCAAAAGCAGGTGCAGAAGTCATATTGGTTGATCGCCAAGACCGCGGACAAGCCACCGATGCTGCAGCAGGAATTGTTTGCCCTTGGCTTTCACAAAGACGAAATCAAGCATGGTACAAGCTGGCTAAGAACGGGGCAAAATATTATCCTTCTCTAATAAAACAATTGGAAGCAGATGGGGAAACCGAAACTGGCTATAAAAAGATAGGAGCCATTAGCATCCATACAGACGAAGATAAACTAGAAAAAATGGAGGAAAGAGCGTTCAAACGTCTTGAGAGCGCACCAGAAATAGGAGAAATTACAAAATTATCTCCTGATGAAACAAATAAGCGATTTCCTCCTTTGGCAGGGGAGTATTCTTCATTATATATAAGCGGTGCAGCAAGGGTAAATGGCAGAGCGCTCTGCCAATCCTTAATAAATGCTGCTAAAAAGCACGGAGCTTTGTATATGCATGGAAATGCAGTCATACAATTTAATGAAAAAATAGTGACTGGAGTAACGGTGAATGGGGAAACATTTCTCGCAGATCACGTTATCGTAACGGCAGGTGCGTGGGCTAAAGAATTAATGCAGCCTCTTGGTGTAAACTTTTTAGTTTCTCCCCAAAAAGCGCAAATCATTCATCTCCATTTGGCAAAATCAGATACGAGTGAATGGCCCGTCATCATGCCACCAAATAACCAATATATCTTAGCATTTGATGGAGGCAGAGTGGTGATTGGAGCCACACATGAGGATGACAAAGGCTTTGACCTCCGGGTAACAGCAGGCGGACAAAATGAAATATTTAGCAAAGCAATTGCCGTTGCCCCAGGTTTAAGCAATAGTGAGGTGCTTGAAACTAGGGTTGGCTTTCGGCCGTTCACACCTGGATTTCTTCCAGTGATAGGGGCATTGCCGAATTATAAGGGAATATTAATTGCTAATGGCCTTGGCGCATCAGGTTTAACTGTAGGACCTTATTTGGGTGCTGAACTAGCAAAGCTTGCCCTTGGCCAACCATTAGAAATTGACCTTTCTCTTTATGATGTTGCTGAAGCGATAGGCAAGTAAATTGTGCTAACATCTAAATAGTTTGAAAATCCTTCTATAAATTTTTCATACTATTACCAGCATCGACATTCCTCTTATAGAACATATTAAAAGTGGAAAGCCGCAAATTGCTTTTCAATTTTTTATAGAGGAAGTGCTTGGATTTGAATAAATGGATGATAGCGCTTTTAAATACAAGGATATTACAAAATGCATTTGGCAGAAAACGAAGTAACCGCGGAATAATTTGGGCAACATTACTGGGTCTAGGAGCAAGTGCTGCAGCATACGGATTAAATAGAAATCGCAATAAAAATATGAATAACCCACTTCAAAATGTTATGAATACGATGCAAACCCCTTTTAAGGGGCAAATTCCTAAAGCGGCTTTAGCAGAGTTTGCAAAAGAATTAGCACCTGATAATTTAACTAACAAATAGTATTCCTATTCAATGAAAATGCCCACTTTACTGTGGGCATTTTCATATTCAAAATCGAAATAAACTATGGACGAGCAAAGAAATTTACACAACGAGCAGTTTTATCAATAAGGATACTCATTAAAGTACCTAAGAGGGCACTTCCAATAATATCGGAAGGATAATGATGCCCAACCCAAATTCGAGAGAGGCCCGTCAAAATAGATAAAATCCACATGATTGAACCAATGAAACGTTCATAAAGAAAAATTGAAGTTGAAATTGCGAACACTAGCAAGGTATGTTTGCTGGGAAAAGATGAATCCAATTTGGCGGGAATAAGAATTCCAACTCTGCGTTTTACAAATGGACGTTGTTTAAAATAAAACAGCTTAATTAACATGTTCAATAACAATGAAATCCCTGCAGATATCAGTGCATTACGAGATGCAATTTTGTTGGAATAATTTCTAAACCACATAAAAATCAAAATTAAAATAAACAAATAACGAATTCTATTTGATATCAATATCATAAGCAGATCAATTGGATAACAGCGGCCAGAAAGCTGATTGATTGACTTTAATATCTTGAAATCCATAAAGCAAATCTCCCTATATTTAGATACTAATAAAATCCCCTTCTTCTCAAAAAATATGTAAACTCCGCTAATTCGTCAGTCGGCACCGCTACACCTTTTCTTTGGAAAAACCTCACTAATTGAAGTTTCACCTTAATTCTTAAAGTTGGAAAAGCAATATTATTCTATTTTTTACATATATATGACTAGGACTTTTAGCATTGAAATCCAAATGTAGAAATACGTGGAGGTGAATAAAGTGTCCGGAGGGCAAAGGGTTTTATTTTACCTGCTTTCTTTTTTTATTCCGATCGTGGGGATTATTTTAGGAATTGTTTGGATGAATGATCAAGATTTTGACAAAAAAAGTGTCGGAAAAAAATGTTTGCTCATAAGTATCATTTCGATTGTTCTTAGCTGTGTATGCTGGTTTGCATTATCTGCATTTTCCATGCTGCCAGCATTTTACACCTATTAATTATATGTAAGGCTGACCCCTTAAAATCTTGCATTCAACCACCCTTTCCTTAATAGTATCTTCTCAAAAAGGTCAGCCCCTTCCTTCAAAATGGGGGTTGTATATGTTCTCAAGTATAGAAAAATTCACGTTCTTCATAGGAAAAGCCATCTGTCATCAGCTTCCTGTACGTTCATTCCAGATGGAGGGGCATTACTTACCTGTCTGTGCTCGAGATACAGGAATTTATCTGGGCATTTTTAGTTCGCTCATGTTTATCACTGTGCTGAAAAGGTATAAGAATATAACCATTCCTAATAAAAAAAATAGCTTTTTCCTATTAATTCTCCTATTGCCATTAGTAGTTGACGGGTTCGGATCTTACTTAGGTGTTTATTCAACAAATAACTTTATTCGTGTCACAACTGGAATCTTATTTGGAAGTACGTTACCTTTTTTTCTTATCCCTATTATTTCTAATTATTCTTCGGAAAAAAAGGCCATCCCTATCATAAAAAATATCCGTGAAATGTTTATTCCCCTCTCATTAGCAGGAGCTTTTGTTAACCTGGCTTTCCATTCCCTTGTATCTTTTGCGATCCTTCAATTGTTAATTATCAGTACACTTTTTATATGGATTTCATTATTCTTTTATCTATTATTTAGGCGTCTTGAGAATCACTTTTTATCAATTAGCTTATCAATAGCCAGCAGTTTAATGGTACTTAGTGTCATGTCCTATACACATAGTATAATTCGTCCTTTGTATTTACAAAATCTATTTTAGATTGAAGGTGCTTTAAACATGATGCTAGTTTTTTTCACAGCTACTATGAATACCGTTTCAAAAGATTTTCCAAATGTAAAAAACATACTTAAAAGCTTGCCATGGTGGGGGTACCTTATTATATTGGGTATTTTAGTTTTGACTATATATTTGCCTATTCATATTAAAGCTTTAAAGAAGCGTCAAATAGCAACTATACCTGATCCCATAACAAAAACAAATTTACCTTTTATCGTTATTCCTGGTAATGCCCAGCATATCGGAAGCCGCTCTGAGCAGCAGGATTCATTTGCGTTCACAGATATTCATGATCAGCCATTCATGAATAAGTATGGAGTTCTCGCGGTTTTAGCTGATGGAATGGGTGGATTTATAGGTGGAAAGGAAGCTAGTTTCCTTGCAGTACAAACTTTTGTCAAACATTATCAGGAATCCAATGAAATAGACTCTATACCGGACAAATTAGTATCTGCAGTTCAAGAGGCGAATAAATCTGTTAAAGCATTTGCCAAACAAAATGGGTTAGAAAGAGGAGTCGGGACAACACTAATTGCTGCCGTTGTTTTCAAGAATCAATTGTACTGGTTATCTGTTGGAGATAGCCGAATTTATTTGTACCAAAATCATACTGTAAAGCAGCTGACTACGGATCATATTTATGCTAAAGAGCTGGAGGAAAAAGCAGCTTCTGGTCAAATCTCCCGGCAGGAGGCAGAAAATGATCCTCAAAGAGAAAGTTTAACGAGTTTTCTAGGTTTAGAGGAAATCGAGGAGCTCGATGTTTCATTAGACCCGATTCCGCTAGAAAGGGGGAACTCCATTATCCTCTGCAGCGATGGTCTTTATGGATCTGTTTCAAATGAGGAGATGATGGATGTATGCAGTTCCTTATTAACACAAGAAGCAGCAGATAGATTAATTGAGTTGGTGCTAAAGAAACAAAAGCCTCATCAAGATAATGCGACCGTAGCCATTTTGACTTTAGGACAGATTTAAAGGGAAGAGGGGATGGAAATGCCAAAAATGAATAAGCGGAATAGCTCCTTTCATAGGACTTTAATTACTTTCCTATGTTCCATTGTTATACTGTTTTTCTATTCTCATGCAGCAATTGCGGAATCTAGATCGATCGATGAGCTTAGAAACAGTGTAGTAAGGATTCTTTGCTATGGTTCAGATGGAGGCTTATATACAGGAACTGGCTTTGCTGTTGGCAATTCAGAGCCTGTCCGTCATATCGTCACTAACTATCATGTTGTAGAACCAAATTTAAATGGTGTCACGATTCTCCTTTCAAAGGAGGACCAAATTGAAGCGACTGTTATCGCTTATGACAAAATTAAGGACTTGGCTATATTAGAATTGTCGCAGGATCTATTTAAACGGCCTCCTATGGAGTTAGGAAAGAGTGATGAGGTAAAAGCAAGCCAAGAGGTATATGCCTTAGGCTTCCCTGGAGATGCAGATTTAATCGATGATACTCCATCTGGTGAACCTAATGATGTAACGATCACGAAAGGAATTATCAGTAAAATATCTACCCAAGGCGGCAGGGGAATCTTGCAAATTGACGTCAATATTAATCCTGGAAATTCTGGTGGTCCGCTCCTAAATGTAAATGGTCAAGTAATCGGGATTAATACATTTGGAGTTACTAGTGCTTCTGGGATAAATGGAGCCGTCCAAATCGAAGAATTGATTCCAATGCTAGAATCTAGAGGAATTAACTATTTAACTGCCAGTAATCCGATTGTCGAAGTAATAGTTGACGATACTGAAGAAAAATCTACAGCTATATGGTGGATAATCGGAATAGCTGCAGCAGGTTTACTTTTCTTATTTATTATCATTGCCGTGATCATTTTAATGACAAGGAAAAAAGGAAATAAACCTGGAAAAGCAGCACCTTCTGTTCCTATTATACCTTCCTCTCCAAGTTCAGTGCCAAAATTAAAGGGACTTTCTGGTTATTTTGCCGGCCAAACAATTGAATTAAATGGGACTCATTTATCAATTGGACGGGATGCAAAGCAATGCCAGTTTGTTTATCCTCATAATTCTGAAGAGATTAGCAGGAAGCATTGTACGATCCGATATGATCATTATAATCAGACGTTCATGATTGAGGATCACAGTTCTAATGGGACATATCTTGTATCAGGTGAACGGATTCCCCAAGGGAAAATAACTCAATTGCGTTCAGGTGATCGCTTTTATTTAACCTCGAAGGAAAATATGTTTGAAGTAAGCTGGGAGATTAAATAATGCAGTATAGCTCAGCTTCAATATCAAATAAAGGCGGAAGGGAAGTTAACCAAGATTTCATTGGTTTTAATGAGTTGGAAAACGGTGGATGCTGGGTAGTTGCTGACGGACTTGGCGGATATCAGGCTGGGGAGGTTGCATCAAGACTTGCGGTAGAAACTATTTTACAAGAATCCCAGATGAGAAATGATATTCAATGGCTAAAGGAAGGCATTGAACAAACACAAAAGGTTATCCGCAAACATCTACTATTAGAAACAAATGCAAAACCAATGAGAACGACCGTCGTTGTCCTATTATGTAAAAATAGTTTTGCCACATGGGCACATGTAGGAGATTCCCGTCTATATATGATCAGGAATGGAAAGGTAATGGTACAAACAAAGGATCATAGTGTATGCCAAGCTCTTGTCAATGCAGGAGAAATAACAGCCGACCAAATTCGCTTTCACGAGGATCGGAACCGGTTATTTCGAGTGTTAGGGTCAGAAGGAGCTGTCAAAGCAACTTTTCCTGAAAATGAAATAACCGTTTATCCTGGGGATTCCTTCTTGCTATGTTCTGATGGGTTTTGGGAATATATCACAGAAGAAGAAATGGAGAATACTAGGCTAATATGTTCAACTCCTTCAGACTGGCTTCAATTAATGGAGATTAATCTAAAGGGGCGTACTCTCGAAAACAATGATAATTACAGCGCCATTGCTGTGTTTGTAAGTGAATAATTTGTCAGAATGAGGTGAAGGGATGGCGGATATTAATCATCTTTGTTTAGGGTGTATGGGAGATAAGGGATCCGATCATATATGCCCCCACTGTGGCTGGGTTACAGAGTCGGCCGCAGAAGCACCACAGCATTTACCGCCTGGAACGATTCTGCATGAGAAATACCTTTTGGGGAGAGTTCTTGGACATGGAGGTTTTGGCATAACGTATTTAGCATGGGATTTAAATCTCGATATGAAGCTTGCCATTAAAGAATATATGCCTCGGGATTTTGCAACAAGATCTCCTGGGCATACGATGGTATCCGTATTCTCAGGCAGTCTTAATTCTCATTTTGAGCATGGCTTGAATAAGTTTTTAGATGAGGCAAAAACTTTGGCTCAATATAATAATCATCCTGGAATTGTTGGAGTACGGGATTTCTTTAGAGAGAATGGAACCGCCTATTTAGTTATGTACTATTTAGAAGGTGTCGATTTCAAGCAGTACCTAGAAATGCAGGGAGGAAAAGTCCCTTATCAAACTGCCCTTATGATCATGATGCCTGTTATGGATGCATTAAGGGAGGTTCACCGGTCAGAGACACTTCATCGGGATATTAGTCCGGATAATATTTACATTACCGCCGAAGGTCAAGTTAAAGTACTGGATTTTGGAGCGGCTCGCCACGCCATAACAGAATTTAGTAAAAGCATTTCCGTTATATTAAAGCCTGGATATGCACCAGAAGAACAATACCGAAGTAAAGGAAAACAAGGACCTTGGACAGATGTATATGCAACGGCTGCTACATTTTATCGCGCCATTGCTGGTCATGTACCACCTGAATCTCTTGATCGGTTAGAAGAGGATGCTATCATTCCACCATCTAAGCTTGGTATTGATATTCCGGCAAAAGCAGAAGCCGCACTGATGAAGGCATTATCTGTAAAGTCAACAGACCGCTTCCAGTCAATGGAAGAATTTCAGCAGGAGCTGCTTGAGAATTTACATGAATCAGCGCCCGTTTCGAATAAAACGAATGAAATCAATAGTAAAGGACCAGTTAAGCAGGTAACGAAGGCGACAGTTTCCCAGCATCAAGAATCGGCAAAGAAAACGGGAATTTCAAAATGGGTTTGGATTGGCGGAGGAGCGGCGGTTGCGATCCTTTTGTTTGCTGGTATTTTTGCTGCAACCATCCTATTCGGTGCAAAAGCGGGAAAAGAAATAGTGAAAACGAAGGATGCCCCAGTAGCCGTCAATAAAACTCAGGAAGCCCCTAAACCCGTTACCAAACAAGTAACTGTTCCAAATATTATGGATATCCGCGAGGAAGAAGCAAAGGAACTATTAGCAAAAGAAGGATTAAAGTTCGGTAATGTCACTTATGTTGAAAGTTTATTCCTCGAAAAAGGATGGGTAATAAAGCAATCTATTAACCCCGACCAAAAGGTAAATGAAAACGATTTAGTCCACCTAGAAGTTAGTAAGGGAATAGATCTGCCAGTCGATGAAGAAACCATAAAAATTAAGAAGCTTTCAATTGTAAATGAATATTGGGATAAAGGCTATAACCTAGATATGAAAAATGAACAGGAGGATGCGCTAAGACATTATATTCAAGCTAGGGATATGGCAAAGGTTCTTTATGAAGTGAATGAATATGATTTTGATGCCCTATATTCGATAGGCGTATTATATAGAAATATTTCTCTTATCAAAAGTAATTTAGGTTATTACGAATATGCACTTAAAGATATAGAGGAAAGTGTGGATATACTAGAGGAATTGCTTGAAGATGATCCTGTTTTTCAAGATGATTATGTTGAGTTAGCAAACTCTTACGGGATGTTGTCCTATATTCAATTATTAAATAAAATGTCTGACGATGCGATCGAATCAGCAGAAGTGGCGCTCGAGCTCGATCCGGGCAATATTGAGTTTAAAGCGAATCTTGCCCATGCCTATTTATTTTCTAATCAATTTAATGCGGCATTAGCCCTTTATTCTTCACATCAAGATGAAATAATTTTGGAAAATAAATCGTTTAAGGATTTTGTTTTAGCAGATTTTAAATATTTTAAAGAGAATAATCTGACACATCCCGATATGGAAAAGATTGAAGATATGTATAATAACCAAGGAACAGACGTTTACTCTGATGATTTGGAAATCGAAATCACCATTTACGCTAATGGGTTTGCGTTTGAGGATGAGGATGTAGAGACCTATTTAAGTACCATTGATCCAAGTTCAGCAGGCCTTACAAAGCAGAGCATTACTAGTTTCTTTGAAACCTATGACGAGATCCAAGCAACAATTGAAAGTATTGAAGTTTTAGAGATACAAGGAGAGACTGCAAAAGCAAAAGTAGTTCAAACCTTGACTTACACGGACGGTACGCAAAATTTCGAGGCGAAAAGCACATTAATTCATAGCTTTATTCGTTCAGACGGCATTTTTAAGTGGCTTATTTCCGCAACTGAGGTAGAAGGGGGATAGGATCGTGAAAAGGTGTATAAATGGTCATTATTATGATGAAGCCAAACATAGTTTATGTCCTCATTGTGGGGTCAATATTGATTTAAATCTTGGGATGACAATGCCGATGAGGCAGCCTGATGGAAATGACCCTTCCAAAACTCAGGCAAAGATCCCAAATGAAAATGCTGAATTAGGCAAGACCGTAGCCAAGATACGAAATGATATTCGAAATACCCCTGTTCCACCTAACCAACAGGATGGAAAAACGGTAGCTGTTTTCCGCAAGCAAATGGGGATTGATCCAGTAGTTGGTTGGTTAGTGTGTGTAGAGGGACCTGATAAAGGCAAGGATTTTCGGATAAGAAGTGAACGAAACTTTATCGGCCGATCTGATAAAATGGATATTTGTATTGCAGGGGATGAAGCAATTTCTAGAGAGAATCATGCCATTGTCAGCTTTAGTCCAAAAAAACGTCAGTTCCGAGTGTACCCTGGTGAATCACGGGGACTTGTCTATTTAAATGACGAAGAGGTCATAACAGCTGACGAACTGAAACCATATGACGTCATTGAGCTTGGGAAAACAAAGCTAATGTTTATTCCTTTTTGTGGGGAAAGGTTTGTTTGGGATTAAGATATGAAATCATTAAATCGAAAAGGCTGAAATTAATATTATATTTTAAATGAGGCGCATTCCTGCTTTAGAAAAGTAATCAGGATAGCGCCTTTTGTGTTGGTTATTCCTTTAATTGAGACAAAGACACATCCTGCTCATTTGCTGGATCATCCAGGGGGTAAATTCTTGCGGTATCATCTTCATTTACATGCTGAATATAAACTTGCTTGCCGTTATACGTAACTTTATGTATCTCTGGTGATTCTGATATTTGTTTTGCACGCTGCTTATTCATTTTTTCCCTCCTGTCTTTGACTGCCAAGTATAATGTTTCCTATTTAGCGGGGAAAATACAGCCTTAACCGTATGAATATTAATATTTTTAATTATTCAATCAAATAATCGTCTTAAACCATTTACTTGTAGCTATTTTTGTGAAATATTATTTAAAGGTAACATCTTTGACGAAAGCTTAGGAGGTATTAGTATGAAAAAAAATAAATTAGTCATCGTTGGCGTTGGGCATGTTGGATCATACGTTTTAGCCGATGCTATGAAGCTTGGCCTTTTTTCTGAAATTGCTGTTATTGATAGTAGAGAGGAAGTTGCTTTTGGCGAAGCATTAGACCAATCTCACGCAACTGCCCTTACATATATGTCCAACACGACAGTTCGTTCAGGTGATTATTCAGAATGTGCAGACGCAGATGTTATTATTTGTGCCGCTGGTCCAAGTGTCCTGAAAACTGATGAGGATGCAATGCCAGACCGGGCATTGTTGGCTGAAAAGAATGCAGAGGTTATTCGAGAGGTAATGACTGGGATAACTAAGTATACGAAGGAAGCCATTGTGATAATGATTACAAATCCATTAGATACAATGGTTTATATTGCTGAAAATGAATTTGGCTATCCGAAGGGTCGTGTCTTTGGAACTGGGACGATGCTTGATTCTGCACGTTTATGCTATGTCGTTGCTTCGAATTACAATATTGATCCAAAAAGTGTAACAGGATATATGATGGGTGAGCACGGCCATACAGCCTTCCCTGTTTTTAGCCGCTTAAATGTGAAAGGGTTTGGAGAAGGTGAATTGGATCAAGTTTTTGATGGAAAAGAACCTTTAAACAGAGAGAAAATGGGTCAGCAGGTCGTTAAAGAAGCATTTGCTGTTTTAAATAATAAAGGGTGGACAAATGCAGGAGTGGCCCAGGCCGCAATTACATTAGCAAAAGCCATCATGCTTGATGAACGTAGTGTATATCCAGTTTCCACAACCTTACATGGGCAATATGGCTATGATGGAGATGTTGCACTAAGCATGCCATGTGTAATTGGGCGAAATGGCGTGGAAAAGCAATTAGAAATTAAATTGGACGAGCAGGAAACTGAGTGGCTGCATAAATCAGCAAAGTATATTCAGGATACGATGATAGTGGCTAAGACTGGCAAGGACTATTTGTAATGTAATTGTTCCCATCTCTGAAGGTGGGGACTTTTTAATATATTAAAAGATTAATAACAAGAACACTTGTTTGTGTAATATGTATAAGAGACTAGAAAATTATTTAAGGAGGGAGAGCATTGCCAAGAAAACCCGGGTGATTGAAAGTGAAGAATTAATCCCTAGCTCATCTATGCCTTTAAAGAAAGAGACGTTGTAATTGAAGATAATAATACTGATTATCTCTGTGAATAGAAAGTAGACGGGATTAGACTAATTGTTTCCAAACGGAAGGGGAAATTAAAGTTTTATACAAGGCATAATGATTGCAGTTCCCCAGTCAAAATGAGCTGATGCTTAAGGAACTTAGGTATTGTTTAAATAATATTTGTAAATGAGAGGTGTAGAAACCTCTCTTTTTTTATAGAAAACATTTGTTTTATAAGCTTATTCAAGTCTATCTTTATGTCTATCCTATCTAAATGGAGCTGAATATTTTGGAAAATAAAAGCAAACCTATTACTACTTCTGATGAATATGATTTTCTATTTTTTCCTAAAGGAGAAGGGTTAGCAAAAGAAAAAGAAAGGAAAGGTACCTTATGTCAATTTCTTTGACGTAAAAGGGCAACTCTTATGTAGATTGACACAAAGTTACCTACTAGGTTGCTAACGCCACAGCATTCGGTAAACCTTCTTAATCTGTACATAAGTTGCGCCATTTGTTGCTACAAGATAACAAGCTGAAATAAATGATGTACCAAAGCTAAGACGACCTGGACATTCTTCCATTGAAACGATTTATACTCATATTAGAAACGAGGATCTAAAAACAGCAATTAATAAATTCAATATGCCAATAGATTAATGAGCAGCAAGTGCGGGAATAACAGAGGTTTACACGATATTTAGTAATTTTTTGTCATAGTTTCAGTATCTTTTTGTACATGCTTCCCTCAAGTGTTCTACTCTTTTTAAATCCAATATGCTTGTTCTTACGTAATTTTCCCCCGTTTAATTAATTACATTTATATTATTGAACAAAAACATCTAGTGGGTCTAGAGAAACCTTTTGTCAGCTAACTAAAAATGTAAAAGGGATGAAAAAAAGTTTCTTATAAGAAAAAAAAGTAAGATTGCCACAATTCCATGAGTTTATTTGTTGTCGTAGTAAATACTATTTTAAAAAAGGAGATCGGAATATGAAAAAAACATTCGACACTAAAGTCTTAGGGGTTTTAGAAGACAAAATCCAATTAATTAAGACCAATAAACGTGCTATTTATTTAGTTGGTCCGATTAGGCTTCCTGTTAATTTATATGGAGATACTGTTGTTTTCCATTGGTATTGCTGGCTGAATTGTGATGAGGTAACGGAGGATTTTGAAAGGATTATTGATAAATTATCTTCTGTAAACCTAGCCGAGCTACAACAATCCAGCGTCCTAGTCTATGGTGATTTTGAATATGACGATAATGCTATTATTAGATTGCATTCTATCTGTCATACGGGCGATATTTTTGGTAGTAAGAGATGTGATTGTGGTTTCCAATTAAAGCAATCCATGAAAATGATTTCAGAACACGGGAATGGTGCTTTATTTTATCTAGCTAACCATGAGGGAAGAGGAATTGGCTTATTTAGTAAGGCGATGGCTTACATTTTACAAGAGAATGGTTATGACACTGTTGAAGCCAATGAGGCACTTGGTTTTGTTGATGACTCTAGAAATTATGGAGATGCAATTCTTGTCCTTAAAGCATTACGCACAAAACCTGTTACACTTATAACCAACAACCCTAAAAAACTTCAAGCATTAAAAACAGCAGGTCTTGAGGTTTCAGGTAGAGAATCTATTTGGGGGGATATTTCGGAATATAACGAGAAGTATTTGAAGACAAAAGTTAATAAGTCTGGTCATATTGAAGAGAAAGGGACTTGTTGTAATGATTAACAATGATTTAAGTGGAATTCGTCTAAATAAATGAATAAGCGTTGAAAGAGGTAAGAAGGACATCTGTTTTGTATAAATCACAAAACCCAATCAGAGTTGGTTGGGTTCTACTTGCTGTTTTTATAACTAGGTATATAAATTTTTATAACTTGAATTGCTAATTATTTTAATCGTTAAGCAGCCCACCAGTTCATCGATAAAAACCATAGCTTTTAATTTAGCTACGGTTTTTTTATTCTTTATAAACCCAAAATTAGTTAAATAGGCGAAAATTCTAATGTCAAAATTTCAAACAATCAGTAAGTGTTTCATTAATTGTATTACTTCAACTTCTTCTACGACAATTACGGGTGCAAATTACATAAAAAATTCTTCAACTCATTTAAACTATCATCTACTTTCTATTATAAAAAACGATATGATGGAATCAATATTAGAAAATGTGCCACACTTAAGTCTTGTAAATAGATGGATTGTACAATTAAACTGCTTCTGCTTACGGGCCTTCGTAACCAGGCCATTACCAAATTGAAAGTGGGAAACATTAATTTGGAAGAGGGTTTGATTATTTACAATCAAAAAATTAAGAATTCGAAAAACAAGATGCAGGTGTTGCCACTTCCACCTCTTTTATTGCAAGAACTACGGAAACACGTAGAAGAAATGAAACTGAATGATGACGATCCACTTAGTTATGTGATTAAGGGTTACCCGCTTAAAAATAAGCAGTTGAATGCTGCGGTCAATAAAGTGAATGAATTTCTGAATTGGAAAGGAGAAGAGAGGATAACTCCTCATGGTTTTCGATATACGATTGCCACACTCTTAGATGAACAAGGAATGTCAGTCGAAACCATCAATTGGACACAGCTCTTGGGCCAACGTTGAACTTTATCTTAGAACACATAAACGAAAAATCCAACAGATCAAAGAGGAATTGACCAAAATTGAATTAGAATTAGAACAAAGTGTTACAGAAGAAAAGGGTGATTTCCCATCCATAGACCACGAGGAAATGGGGAAGAGAGGTAATAATGATTTATTAGCAGGACTCCCATTTTCAGAAGACTTTATTTTAGAACTTTCGAAGTCAAATCCAAAATTATTAGAAAGCTGATGATAGAGCATTACAAACATCAAAACATTAAATAACGGCCATAACAAATCTTCTATGACAGAATAAAACGACAGATTAATTTCTGTCGTTTTTTCATCAATAATTAATTATATTATAACCACAAATTTGTTTTTTTCTGTTCAACTTCTATATGAGTGTACTTACTAGTCCTAGCAAGGTTTTCATGCCCTATAAATCTGTATTTCTTTATTTTCTTGTAACAGTAAGGTAGTAAACGTATGCCTTAAATGATGCAATGAAAATCTATGTGAGGGCAATCCAGACCGATCTAAGGTTTCCTTGAATATTTTATGAAGTCCATGTGGGTTCTGCTGCTTATTATTCTTATTATAGAATATCGGTTCACTATAATAGTTTTGCTGTTCTGAAGGACGTTGTCTATACGCTTGAAACAAAGGTAAAACAATCTTGTGAAGGGGGAGGAGGCGTTCTTTTTTCCCTTTCCCTCGAACTAAAATCGTATTGTTGTCTAAATCGACTTGCTCCCATATTAAATCCACTAATTCTTGTCGTCTCATCCCTGTTGCAGCTAATAATTTAAACATCAATTCATTTCTAATTGCCTGCGATCGCTGGTCTTGCTCCAAATAGGCAAATAATTTGTGAAGCTCCTGCAATGTCATGTATTTCGGTAACTTTTTATCGGATTTAGGCGCCTGGATTCCTGCTGTGAAGTCAGACTTCATGTAGTTTTCTTTTAAACAGTATTGGCTGAATGATTTCAGGCAAGATAGACGCCTTTGCAAGGTTCTTGGCTTGATGCCATGGTTGATGACCTGGTCTTGAACAAAACGGCGTACACTGGACGAAGTAAGTTCATCTAAGTTCAATGAACGGTCGTTAGCCGTTAAAAATTCACCATAGAGCTTAAATCGAAAGCGTAACTTTTAAGGGTGTTCACGGAATAACTTTTCTCGACTTCCAAATACATGAGATAATCATCCGCAGCTTGAACGTAATTCATAATTTTCTAACCTCCTGGTAGTTATGCGGTCGATCCCTGAGAATTATGTTCGAAACCATTAATTATGAGAACTAGCCGACTTATAGAAAGAACCCTGAGAGTTATCGGTCGCAAAAATGAATATTATAGTCAACTTGCGAAAAAATAGGGGACGATAAAGAATCTTATCGGAACTTGAGAGCACAAGCCCTTGTTGTAATTATGTTTGTTTCTAGTTTACATAATATATATTATCGGAAGTTAAATGAATTTTGTCTCAATGTATAAGTATACTTAAGATAGTGAGACAAAAAGAAAAAAATTGTACGGTGAACCCAAGTTGTGTACATAAGTGATTTTTCGATTAATAATCCATAAAGTCAATTTTTTCTGCCTGTTTTTGTGAACCTAATCTACATACTTAAATTACAGCGAGTGAACTAAATTTGTGTACATACCGTATTTTGAAACAAAGTTGTATACATAAATCCCTATTTTCTTTACAGATCATTTTCCAATATTGCCCAAAACCACTAAATATAACTCAGATTACTTTTAAAGTTACCTTTCACTTCATATTCTATTCATCAAGTTTAAAAAAGAAAACACTGCATAAAGTCTTTCTGCTGCAGTGTTATTATTGTCCATTTTGTTTACAGCTGTACGCATTTCTTCATTAGTTAGATGAGTATAAATCATTGTGGTTTGAACCGATGCGTGCCCCAATTGACGCTTTAATTTTGGTATATCATTATTCTCGAAATGATAACGAGTAGCAAATGAATGTCTTAATTTATGAACAGTTAGTGCTGGTTTTCCAAATGCAATCGCATATTTCTCTACAAGCTTCTCAATAGATCGATCTGTAAGTCTCCTTGTTGTACCCTTTGGTCCCATTGTTGATGCAACTTTCCTTTTGAAGAAGTTTCAAGGCATCTATACCGTCTTTGGCTTGAAAAACCTTATAGCCTTGTTCGGATAAATGTATATTTACTAGGTTTAGAATATTGCTATCGTCATCAACGATTAGATTGCTTGTCATAAATGTTTCCTATTACTTAAATACCTACAACTTAAAAAATAGCCCTTCGTTTCCATAGTAAGGGCTACTGTTTATTTTTAACTATCATACTTTTTCTATCATTATTAAATGAATTTACTCTATACTTTGTAAAATTCGTCCATCAATCATTTTAATGATATTGTCTGCATAAGAGAGCATTTCTTCATCGTGCGTAACCATTAAAGTAGTTATATTTAATGTTTTCGTTAATTCTCTGATTAATGACATAACATCATTAGATCGTTTAGAATCTAAACTAGCGGTTGGTTCGTCTGCGAAGAGAATTTTAGGCTGGTGAATGATTGCACGAGCAATGGCTACTCTCTGTTTTTCCCCACCTGACAAAGAAGATGGATAAGCATTCTTCCGATGCTCCATCCCAACTAGTTGCAGAATTCTATTCACTTCTCTTTTTTGTTCCTGTTTCTTTAATTTCAATTCAGAAACATCTAGCATGAGCATTAGTTGTTCTTCTACGGTGAGAAAAGGAACTAGATGGGCAAATTGAAAGACAAAACCAAATTTACTTGCTCGTATTTTCCGAATTTGCTCTGAACCCATGGTAGTCATATTTTTGCCTTCGAATAGTATTTCTCCATGTGATGAAGGTTGAAGTCCTGCAGCTATTGTAAGTAGTGTACTTTTACCTGAACCTGATGCACCCACTAATGCTGTTATTTCCCCTTCTTTTAGAGAAAGGTTAATTCCCTTCAGTATTTCTTCCTTAACTTCCCCATTCGTAAACGTTTTTCTAACTTTATCAATTGTAAATATAGACATATTATATCTCTCCTTGTTGTATTGCTTGTAGTGGTTCAACCTTTTTAATTTGTATTCCTGAGAGTGTAGCTCCAATAAATCCAATAACTAGGAATACTAGAGTCAATTGTGCGGTTGTAACCATGGTTAAACTAAAAGGCATTCCTTCAGGAGCAACCATGTTAAAGACTTGACTAAGTGTAATAGAAAAAGCAAGTGAAGTTACTGTAATAAGAATCATTTGGGTCCACATCATTTTGAATAATTTACTTGTTTTTACACCAATTGCTTTTAAAATACCGTACAAACCAATCTTTTGAACGTTCATCATGTAGAAAAAGATAGCAAACAACATTCCACTTATGACAACCAAAAACCAAACAATCATATTTAAAGACATCTGTTCAGCGCTGTAACTTGAAATGGTATTTAGAAAATCTTTATTTGAAAATGATTGTAAGCCCGTAAATTCTTGAGAAGAGTCCTCTCCTGGTATGAAAATTAATTGCATTTCATCTACTCTATACATTTCTTTGTAGTTCTCTATATTAATAAAAGCGACAGGTGCATGGCTAAACTTCTCTTGTTCAACAAAACCTTTTACAATAAACTCACCACTTAATTGATTGTTCGTTAAAATATCTCCAACTTTGATCCCTTTATCCTTCATGGAGCTATCCAATATGATCTCTCCAGCTTGAACATCCGGAAACAATGTTGTCTGTGTTGAAGTAACAAAAGCAACGCTTTGTTGTTTATCATCCTTATCATTTAAAAAACCCATTTGAATAGATAGTGCTGTAGCATCTTTCTGATCATTCAACAATTTTTCTTGAATACTACTTTCTATTTTCGATAGATTATAGTTTTCGTCTGCCTTATCATTCATGTAAATTTGCCCGTCTGGTAAATTTTTTATTAATGCAGCATTGTCTTGTGATAATCCATTTGCTAAACCTGATATAATAAAAGTTAGTAAACTAACTAGAAATACAATGAAGCCTAATATTAAAAATCTTACTTTATTTTTCTTCATTTCTTTCCACGCAAGGTTCATTATTCATTCCTCCAATTTCTTATTTACATCCTTAGTTTATAATCCGTATATGAACAGAAGATGAACAAGAAATTACATTTAAAAATAAAGAAAGTTCAGGTGGAAGTTATCATTAATGAATGGTGTATTCGTTATCCTCATATCAATGGGTCTTGGAACATTAATGGTAATATTGTTAAACAACCTTACTGGATTTACTTGGCCAGACTATGTTGGCGGGCTATTTATAGCTGCTATTTTAAGAAATATCTTTGATTCTATGAATATATCAATAAGGTTTACAATCTATCGATATTATTGGTTCAATCGCATTGCGTTTAAGTACAACCTTTCACAAACACATACTATCATTACCATAAGTATTCAATTTTTCTTGATATTCTTACTCCATTAAATG
>NZ_JBALOW010000047.1:254-907 GCF_036965085.1 Bacillus sp. JJ1532 | reverse complement strand
GCCCTAAAATGAAAATAAGCGCTAACCTTGTTTCAGGAAAGCGCCGGATTGCGATATATTGAAAAATGCTTATGAGCTGCAAAAATAACTCTACTTGTTTATAATACTGCTCTAGCTGCTTCTAATGCTGCTTCATAATTTGGGTGGTCTGTTGATTCATTTATATACTCAACATATGTTACTTTGTCGTTTGTATCAACAACAAAAATAGCACGTGCTAATAAGCGAAGTTCTTGGATAGCAACACCATATGCTTTACCGAATGAAAGATAACGATGATCTGATAATGTTTGTACATTCTCAATACCATTTGCTGCACACCAACTTTTCTGTGCAAACGGTAAATCAGCGCTAATAGTAAGAACCTGTACATTACCTAATTTAGAAGCCTCTTCGTTAAAACGACGTGTTTGTGCATCACAAACAGGAGTATCAATAGATGGTATAACAGAAATTAAACGAACTTTCCCTTTTGACTCAGCGAGTGTAACAGGTGATAAGTCATTCGCTAGTACTGTAAACTCAGGAGCTCTATCTCCAACCTTTACGTCGTTTCCTAATTGTGTTACTGGACTTCCTTTCCACGTAAAATTAACCATTTTTAATTCCTCCCTTAAAAATATGTACAGTGCAAATATAGCTCAACTATTTAG
>NZ_JBALOW010000047.1:0-247 GCF_036965085.1 Bacillus sp. JJ1532 | reverse complement strand
TTCTGTATGTTATTTTAAGTTTTTTGTCATTGTTGCCAAAATGACTGCTTCATTAACGAAAAAACTGCCAAGTTGAATAACTTAGAAATTCGATTCACCTTCTAATAATTCCTTCTCCTATTCAAGAATATGGCCCTATTGCTAAAGAAAGCACAATATTTTTCAAAATTGCGCAATTTTCTGGAAGATAACTATTTACTAATAAATTTCTCCTTTTTTGCTATAAATTTCATAAGCAAAATATCCA
>NZ_JBALOW010000046.1:5164-5356 GCF_036965085.1 Bacillus sp. JJ1532 | reverse complement strand
GGCCACTTCCTAAACATTAAATTAGTAGGAACTCTCATATTATAGTGTCTATCTTTTCAAATAACTCATAGCTAAAAATTATATACAAACAAACTAGGTATTGTATAAAAAGTTAGCAATATGTTATCAGTGTTTGGAGGTAAGACTTTCGCATTGAAAAATCGTAATTTGTTTGGCGGGACTGCCTGGGAA
>NZ_JBALOW010000046.1:0-5124 GCF_036965085.1 Bacillus sp. JJ1532 | reverse complement strand
ATCGAACCCAGCTGACCACGCACGGTGGTCACAGATAGTTTTGAAGACTACGGAGGACACCTATGTAAATAATTGATTGATTTTATTGAATCTGCTACAGTTTTTATACAATTTTCATAACGGTCTTTGTTGGACTCACATAGTCTTCATTATAATGGCTAAAGTTTATCTAATCAATATAATATACATTAAAATTAATAAATAACTAGAATAAGTTATTAGGTTCTGAGGGTTTCAAAACCACATTCCGAACCTCTCATAACCTTCCGAACAATTCGCAATCCACTTCCGAAACAAGCTTCGAAGTGGTATATTTTTACCCTTCTAAAACTTCAACCCCTACAATATCTTCAAATTGTACCTTCTCAATATACCCATCTTCACCTTCTAAATAAATCATCTTATTCAACATATCCAATCTGCACACCCTACCATAATAATCATAAAAGAAACCCTCTCTCCAAACTTTAACTTTCACAGTAAAAGCAAACTCCATAGCATAATTAATCTTATTTTCAATTTCCTCAATCTCATACTCGTCTAAAATAGGTTGTTTTTCTTTCTGATTATCTCGTTCAATATCTCGAAGCATTTTTACATGCTCAGGCATAAAGAAAGCACCTTGCCATTTTAATTTCCCTCGATCTCGAATAGCCATTTCATCATCTCCTTTCTTTATTGTAGAACAAACGTTCTTGTTTATGCATAAAAAAAATAGGAGATGATTAAATATCCCCTTTAAGTATTTCATTAATATTATTCTCAATGGAATTTCCTTTGAGTTGACTTAATAAATTATCTAATTCTGCTTTATCCTTAATTCTTGAAGTTTCTGATAGATGATATCTTTGACATATATAATCATATTGCTCCAATAATTCTTTGTTAATAAAATCTCTACCTCTCATTGAAGCAAACTTTTCCTCTTCACTTTTTAAATTTGCTAAGTATGATTTTATTTGCCCTGAATAAAAACCTTTTTCAATTAATTGGAACGCCTTATCTATTTTATTATTTCTTTCTTCTAACAATCCGTCCATTGATCTACCAAGTTCACGTGCAATTAATATGTGAACAAAATCCATTAACGATAAATTAAATCTTTTGTGTGCCCAGTATATTCTTCTAGGATCAATTATTATCATATTTTCATTCGGATAGTAATAAGCCATCCTATTACCGACCTTAGTCATCTTAGAACCTACCAGGTAATTAAATCCGCATTGTTTTACAAATTCTTCTGCAAGACGTTGTACTTTACCTTTCCTATTCTTTGAATACTCCTTTATAAAATCTTTTCTAATTATTAGAGCAAGGATTAATCCTTACTCTTCATCAAACTAATAACACGTTCCACTTCTTTTATCATTTCCTCTTTGTACTTATTATGTATTTCTTTCTTCTCATCTTTACTTTTTTTAACTGCATAAAATAAATCTAACTCCCTGTTATTAAAAATTGATCTCATTTTTTCAGTATCATAAATTAGTCCTATTGATTGAATAAATTCACTGTACTTGGGTTTTATTATGTTGTAAAAACCTCTAGCCATATTAGCAACAACACGGTCATTTGCTTGCTCATATGTTGTCCCTTTTTTTGCTGGAAAGATAGAAGTTACAGTTGATTTGATTTCATCGTAGTTTACAGTTGTTTGAATCCACGCTTCTTTTTCTTCATCATAATACGGTTTTAATTTTTCGCTTTCACGTTTCAATCCAAGCTTAGCTGCATGACCAGTAATTCCACCTTCTCCTTTATTGGGCAACATTTTTAATAGTTCATCCCATTTTGCCGAAGAGAAGTTCTCCTTCAATATTTCTTCTTCTTTTTTGCTCCAGCAATTCGCCATAAAGAACCTCCCTCATCACTTACTCTCCATCTAGCCATTCAAAAAATATCTTCTTAGATACCTTATATAATTTGCCCACTTTTGCTACATGAAACGGTGGATTCTCTATCATTTCGTAGGTGGTTCTCCTACCAATTCCTAATATTTCTTGAATATGCTTTGGTGTTAATACCTCTGGTAATTCCTCTCTGTTTATTTTCTTATCATTCATAGTGAAATCCCCTTTTTCGAGTTAAATTCTTTTAGTGTTTGTTTCTTATCCTCGATATCTATAAATATTGATTACCGAAATTCCGCAGATTATACATGAATCTATAAAAATATTTAATAAGTAAATTAAATAAATATAAGAGCAAAAATATAAGTAAATTAAATTAATACTAATAGATTTAAGGAGAAAAATATCCAAAAACAGACAAAAATTACTTTTTATTATATAAACCCCACATAATTTTGTGAGTAATATGTGAAATTTAACGTATTAAAGCTCCTAACATTTCGCAAACACCCTTATTTATACTGCTTTTTACTATATTAAATAAGTAAATTAAATACACATAAAAAAGAGCGACACTAAGTCACTCTCTCCTTACTATCTTATAGAAAGTTTCACATCTAATGCTTTTACTTTGAAAAACATTCTATAAACTTTCGCATCATCTTCTCTTACAATAATATGTGATATAAATTCAGCCTTAAGTATTCTTTTCTGATTATCCATAATAAATAATTCTAATTTATCCCTTTTATTTTGCTCCATTGAATCGACTATTTCTAAAATAAAACTTTGCCCATCATATTTCTCTTCTCGGAGTATTTCTTGGGTGAAGGCGTTGGCAAATTGTAACTTATACATAATTACTACACCTCCCAATATTTAAATCAATCATAACCTAGATAATCAAGATTTTTACTATACAATTATGAATATTTAGAGAACTATTTCATGATGCTCTAATATCAACATGCCTTTTACATTTCACACATTGAAATAAATTAAACTCAATCTCCCGATGCTTTTTCATTTTCCTACAAGTCTGGCAGGAAAGTACCACATACCTTCCTGAAGAAGACTCATTAATATCGGTCATACCTTCATTTTCCTCATAATCCTCATCATTAGCCTCATTCCTGCTTGAAAATAAAGCAAATGCAAATGAAACTCCTATTGCACCAGAAATGAAACTCACCCAGTCCATACACTCAGCACCTTTCATTCAATGTATAGATAATCTCACCGTTATTCTTCACTGGAACAACCATGTAAGCATTGTATACACCATATTCATCTTGTAACTGTCGGACAAGCTCTACATTATCCAAACACAATTCAATCAATAATCCTGCAAGTGAAGTCGGTTTCTTATTACAAGCTACTGCTAGCCTATTTAATTTTTTATTGTACTTATTTGATAACGATAAATTTACTCGATTAGGTTTCTTTCCTCCAAGTCCCTTCCCTTCGATCACAAACAGCATCCCCTTTCCATTTGTCATGACAATTACCAATGTCAACCGTGTAACAGTGTTACACTTGCTTATAAAGAGGGAGGGCGGTATTACCCTACTACAATCTTAATTCCTCCACCTTGACTACTATGGACAATCCTTCTTGCTTCTTTTCGTTTCTGAATATCCGCAATAATTAACTCTTTTACATACCCACTAAAATTAGCCCTTTGTATATGCTCCAGACATTCTTTATCTAGCTCATTTGAAATGTTGAATGAAACTGACTTTACTACCTTATTTCTCATTAGTCATACCACCTCCATTTGCTTAGTTACTAGATGGTATGACCAATGAATTCAGTTTATTCCAAATTTAATTGTGAAAGTTCCAAATTTGATTATGAAAGGAAATAGCTAATCATTGTAGAATTATTTACTTAGGTGATGATATGAAAATTAAAAGTAATATTGGTTGGTTAATTGATAAATCCTCTTATAATAGAGAATATTTTAGAAAACATTTTAATAAATCAAGAAACACCATTAGCAATTGGTGCACAGGAAATAGTTATCCCTCTGTACCAGAATTATTTGAGTTGGCTTTAATGCTGAATGTCAAAATAGATGATCTGTACGAAAGGATTAACGAGGATGAATAAAATAATTTACAACTTTGATGATTTAACAAAATTAAAAGAATTGGATTTTTACCATAATGAGTGTTTACTTGTAAATGGGGTTTCTTTATTTGGGATAAAAAAAATAAATGTGGTTTTGAAAGATCATGACATGATTTCTATAAAATTCATGAAAAGTGAGGAAAAGGTTGCTGCTATTTTTGTTACTAAGGGGATATTATTGGAAGTGAAAAATAGGAATATTATTGAAATAAAAAATCCCTCTAGGTAGAGGGATTCTTCATAATAATTAAATAAATGTATAACCAAAATCTATGCTCTTATCTTGGGTAGTGTTTTTTTGAATCTCAACAGTTGTCCAGTCATGATTTTGTAGTTCAAGATTAAATTGCATAAAAATTTCATACCCATTACCTAATAAACGAAGTAACATTTCTTCCGTGGATTCATCTATTGGTTGAGTGAAGTCTCTTGTTGTGTTGTTAGATGAAATAAGCAAGACATATTCTCCAACTGGAATATTATTAAGTTCATAATTTCCATAACCATTTGCTTTAACGTGATGCATATTTGATCCCTCTGGGATACTTCCAATGGTACTGAATAAGTCAAGTTGAGACTTTGAATATTTACTTGGGTCAAAATTCGTTGGAATAAGGAATACATTTGCTCCTACATCCGGTTTTGTTCCTATGAATTTATTATATTGCCAAGTTACAGTTCCCTTTAAATTTCCGAAATCAGTAACAACTACCTTATCCTTTCCTGTATTAACAGGATTTTTAATTGGATGGTTTCCTAATAAGGCTAATTTTGCTTTAGAGGGTGTCTCATATTTTGTATTATTAGATTTTTGAACAAATAGTCCTCCACCTAATCCATAAAATTTTCTATCACCTACCACTCTGTAAGAATATACTCTATATTCCTCACCTTCCTTTAATAGCTTATCATTTTGGAAACTCTTAGGATCATGAACATCATTGCCTAAAATCTTTGTTGCTCTAATATCAGTTATTATTGTTACCTTTCCAATTTGCCCCTTTTTTAGCTCTGTTTTTCCCCACATAACTTTTGCTGATGCATCACTTGCTGAAAATAAGAACATAAATAAAGCAACGAAACTAAATACCATAAACTTACTGACTCTCATGAACTTACCTCCTGTTTTATATAGTACATT
>NZ_JBALOW010000045.1:304696-305132 GCF_036965085.1 Bacillus sp. JJ1532 | reverse complement strand
ATTTTTTATAAACCTACAAAGTAAAAGGTTTTACGAGATTCATGTGATTATTCTAGCTTTATATTTTTCATATACAAGGAAATTGTTAAATCTCTCCAGAAATATTACGGAAAACCATGTGTTATGATGATTGTGCAAGCAAGGCAGCACACAAATAACTCACATCAGGGAGGATTTAATAGATGAATAAAAAAATGTTATTTTCAGTAGCAGCAGCGGCAGCTTTACTAGTTTCAAATCCAGTGGTGAATAAGGCAGACGCAGCATCCAATTGCCCAACACCTCAACAAGTTAAAGTTAATTACTCACAATCTACTAATGTAAATTACGATCAAGTTAATAGCATTCTGCAAAAATACCTTAAGAATTACAATATTCAATGGGATATGAATGGATTAAATAAACAATTTGCACAACAGCCAGTACAACAAAAGCC
>NZ_JBALOW010000045.1:207094-304603 GCF_036965085.1 Bacillus sp. JJ1532 | reverse complement strand
ACAACAACAACCGGTACAAAAACCAGTTCAGCAAAAGCCAGTACAACAACAACCAGCTAAAGCTCCAACAACACCTGTTTCTTCTTCTGTAAGTGCTTTTGAGCAAAAAGTGGTTGAATTAACAAACCAAGAGCGCGCTAAAAATGGCGTACCAGCATTACAGCTTGATGTAAACTTAAGTAAAGTTGCTCGTGCAAAGTCATTAGATATGAAAAATAAAGGTTATTTTGATCACAATAGCCCAACTTACGGATCACCATTTGATATGATGAAGTCATTCGGCATCACTTACCGTTCAGCAGGTGAAAACATTGCTATGGGACAACGTACTCCTGAAGAAGTTGTTAACGCATGGATGAACAGTGATGGTCACCGTAAAAACATCTTAAATGCTAGCTTTACACATATCGGTGTAGGATATGTTGCAGAAGGTAACTACTGGACACAACAATTTATTGGAAAATAATATATAATCATGTTAAAAAGAGCAGATTAAAAATCTGCTCTTTTTTTCATTTATTATAGCAAATCATTCCTTTTTCTCTTTCTCTTTTAGCTTCGCAAGTTTTTCAGACAATTTATTTGGATCAATTTGACCCTCATAGCTTGTTCCTATACTTAATTTTCCTGAAAGTTCCTTTATTCCAAGCTGCTCAAAATTATTGGCGTATTCCATTTTTTCTACAGAAATATTTTCGATACTTAAATGATCAACAATAAAGGTAGGACTTTGAGAATGCAACTCTCTTTGATTTTGTTTCTCTAGGAAAATGACTTTTTCTTCTAAAAACTGAATTTTATTGTTTAGCAAAGCAATTGTTAATTCAAAGTTATGAGTACGCTGTTGTTCTTGATCCTTTTCTCTATTGAGATGGGCATCTTGGATTGGACGATGTTTTAGCTCGATTTTTTCCAATCTATCCTCTAAATCATTCACTCTAGATTGTACTTTATTCATATCGTCTGATCCTTTTAATCTTCGGTATAGTTCAATTTTCTTTTCGAGTTCAATAAGTTTATTATTTATTTTCTTCTGCTCAAGATGTTCCACTTGAGGTGGAGGGGATTCTTTAAGAGGAGGTACTGGTCTGCTCTTTTTATAAAAAAACCTCATTTTTTTAACCTATTGGTGCTGATTCATCATGATCAACCATTATAGGGATGTTTTCCTTATCACTATAATTAAAAGGAAGGATAATGGTTAAAACTCCCTTATCGAATTGTGTCTGGATTTCATGCTTATTAATGGCTGCAGGTATTGTTATCGTTTTTTCAAAAGTTCTATTCGGTCTTTCCTTTAAATAATACTTGATAGATGGTCTAACTGTTTTACATTCTCCCCTTAAAATAAGCTCACTTTGCTGAAGAAATACTTTAATATCACCCTTTTCGACGCCTGGAAGCTCTGCTTCAACGATAAGGCTTTCGTTAGTTCCATATACATCACAACGCGGGAAAATATCCTGATTTGAAAAAAATTTGGTTGCTAGTTCTTCTGTAGCTTGGGCCTGGTTATTTTCAAAAATTTCATTCCAAAATCCTTGTGATTGATATTGTTTTGTTAACTCTAGCCATTGTTTCAATTTTTCAATATCCACAGAATCTCCTCCTTCAATTTTCTTTGACTTTCATCCCATTTCATGATTATAGGATTTCTGTAACATCAATTTCTGAATATTGCATATCAACATTTTTCGGTATTTTTATTTCAAGCATTCCGTCTTTAAAATACGCAGAAGCTCCTTTTTTCTTCACAAGAGCTGGTAGTATGATGGTGCTCTTATCCTCAAATTCAGGTATATGCTCAATCATCATCTGATTGGAAGTATGATAAATTCGCATGTCTTTTAGCCATTGTTCATTTTTTATAGGAATTCTTACAAATACATTATCATGAGTCTCAAAAACGGATGAAGGAAGAGAAGAAGAAGAAGATGATGGAGGGCTTTGCCTCGCATCGTTTTGAAAGCCTGGCATGAAGCTTTGTGGCTGCATCATCCCTTGCATTCCCTGCGGAAACATTTGATTCATCATATTCTGGACATATTTATCAATTTCATCCGGCTTCATCTGTTTCATCATATTTTTCATATCTTTATTAAATGGGAATAGGTTCCAGGGGAACATGGAGCAATCCTCCTTTCGAAGCTGCAGTTAAAATGCTTTCCTTCTTTAACAAACTGTTATATTTGGTTTTGTATGGGAATAGACGGGTTAGCAATTTGATCTTGATCGCTAACGTCTACATCGCCTACAACATTAGAAGAAAACGATGTAGTAGGAGATAAATCACCAAAAGCAATATTAGCACCAACAAACTTTGAGTTGGCAGTATGGCTGTTATGAATGGTAGGACCAAGTGAAATGGCTCCATTATTGTTAATTCCATTTGTTTTTATATTAAAAATATTAATTTGAAATGGCATAATGGTTCACTATCCTTAAATTTGGTTGGCATTGACCGGAGAAACAGAGGCAATGTCCCCTTGATCATTTAAATCTGGATCAATAAATACATTTTCCATCGCTGCAGTCGGTGGAGCAAAGTCGCCAAAGGATGAATTCTGACCCTGTGATTTCGTATTTGCAGTTGGGGAATTGTAAAATGCCTCTCCAATAGTAATGGATCCGTTAGTAGCAACACTGTTTACCTTTAAGCTAAATATGTTGATAACTGTTTGCATCTTTACACTTCCTTTAGTTTCATTCGTATGGTTTAAGGTATGCAGGTACCCGCCTAATCGTTAATAAAATAAATACGTTTAGAATTTCATTTCATTTGCATATCCTTATTGTTCTTAATAGTATATTGATTAGGAAGGTTTAAAAATAAATGGAATTGCGAGGTATTTCTGTGGGAGGAAAAACAGCTTTAATAACAGGGGGAGCAACAGGCATTGGCAAAAGAACAGCTTATCAGCTGGCTGAAAATGATGTTCATCTTGTAATCAATTACCGAACAAGCAAAGTGGAAGCTGTCTCACTTGCCGAAGAACTATCCAAAAAATTTGGAACGAAAAATATCGCTATCGGCGGAGATATCGCAAATTTAGAAGAATGCCAAAAAGTTATAGATGAGGCTTTGTCCATGTATTCAAGTATCGATATATTAGTCCATAATGCGGGTCCCTATATGCATGAAAGGAAAGTATTAACCGAGTATTCCTTTAGCGAATGGAAATACATCATCAACGGGAATTTAAATGCTTTATTTTATTTAAGTAAATTGTTGTTGCCTGGAATGAGGGAAAAAGAGTGGGGCCGAATTATCACAATTGGCTTTGACAGGGTTGAGACGGCACCTGGCTGGATCTACAGATCTGCATTTGCTGCCGCAAAAAGTGGCGCTGCTTCATTAACTAAAACGATTGCACTGGAAGAGGCAAAATATAAAATTACAGCCAATATGGTTTGTCCTGGTGATATCACAGGGGATTGGAAGGACAAAGAGATTATTCAAGCTGCAGAAGTAGTAAATTATGACACCCCAATTGGCAGACCTGGAACCGGAGAGGATATTGCAAGAGTGATCTCGTTTCTTATCGATAAAAATTCAGATTTTATCACAGGAAGCATCATCTCCGTAACCGGTGGAAAGGATGTTTTAGGAAAGGCATTCAGAGATTAATTCAAAAAAAGATGGGGAACCTGAGAGTTCCCCATCTTAGCTAAATTATGCACCTTGTTGCTTAAGTGGTTTCCTTTGAATAAGCACAAGCCTGCTAGATAAACAGATTGCCCCAGCAGCTAAACCGGTAATTAAACCAATCCAATAACCGAATGCTCCCCAGTTCGTGTAATTTGCCAGAAAATAGCCGAAAGGAAGACCAATGACCCAATAGGAAATTAAGGTCATAATAAGGGTAATATTGACATCTTTATATCCCCTCAAAGCCCCTTGTACTGGTGCTTGAATAGCATCCGAAAGCTGGAAAAATATTGCGTAAATTAAGAATTGAGCGGTAAGATTTATTACTTCAGGGTCATTTGAGTAAATACCAGCGACCTCTGAACGGGTAAAAAATAATAATATTCCACATATGGTAGCCATAATTACGGCAATGGATATACCAATCCAGCTATATTCTTTCGCATCCTTAAATCGCTTAGCTCCAGTTTCAAAACCAACAACAATCGTTAAGGCCATAGAAACACTTAGTGGAACCATATAAAGGAGGGATGCAAAATTTAATGCTGCTTGGTGAGCAGCAATGGTTGCCGTAGTAAACTTACTCATAAACAAAGTAACCGCAGCAAATATACTCGTTTCAAAGAAGATAGCAAAGCCAATAGGAATTCCGATGACAAGGATTTCCTTCCATTTAGCAAAAGAAACAGCATGAAGCTTCCGAAAAATTCCAAATGAAGAAAAGGGAACAGCTTTATGGACGATTATAAAGGCAATAATGCAGAGTAGCCAATAGGTTATAGCCGTTGCATACCCTGATCCTACACCGCCAAGCTCAGGAAATCCCAGTTTCCCAAAAATCAGCAAGTAATTAAAAATGATATTAATTGGCAAGGCCATTAGAGTTATAAACATCGATACACGAGTTTTCCCTAATGCATCGATAAATGAACGGAGTACACTGTATACGAATAGTGGAACCATCCCATAGCTTAAAGCTACTAAAAAGCCATGTGCCTTCAAATGCACGATATCCTCTAGGTTCATTGCATTAAGAATCGGGTTAAGTGCAAGACCCCCACAAATTAGTACAATAATGGACATGACCACAGCAAGATAGACCCCTTGAAGGACAGAAAAGGCTACTTTATCTTTTTTTCTCCCCCCAATGAGCTGCGCTACAATAGGCGTAATCGATAATAAAATCCCGCTTAGCCCCGTAAAAACAGGCATCCAAAGAGATGAACCGATTGCGACTCCTGCTAAATCCTTTGAACTATAATGCCCTGACATCATCGTGTCAAAAAAACTCATAGAATACATAGCAAGCTGTGTGATCAAAATCGGAATTAATATCGTTAACAATTGCTTTAATTTATCTTTTTTGGTGAATGTTTGATTCATTATTGATTCCTCTTCCATTTTTAGTTCAAAAAAGAAATTATATCATATACCTAATCAATAATACCTTAAAAACATTGTGGAATGTGAAGTGTCATTAGTTTGGTATAATGATTTTTCAATTATGTGAAATTTTAAAAATCATGAATGAAAGAAGATCATTTTGCGAAATATATGTAATAAAGAAATGCTTTAATCTTGGGTATAATAAAGGAGTGGAAAAATATGAGCTTTCATATAAATAGAATTAATCCTAATCAGACACAGGTAATGTTTCAAGATGGTCGTTTTGAAACACTCACGAATGAAGAATTAGAAGAACTAATGGGACAAATGGGTATAAGTGAAAAATCTGATGAAATGGATTCAACAATCACAGACTAAACAACAAATTGAATTTGGCTATATTAAAAAGCAAAAAGCCAACGGTCCCTCCATCGGCTTTTTGCTCCTATTATGCTTCCATTAAATGTGTTGACTCTTGACCTGATGAAGTTCTATGCCGCAGAACTTCAAATGTATATAAATCTTTAGGAATCTCATACAAATTATTAGCGATACCAGTCGCATTCAGCTGATCATAAACCAATTTTCTTGATTCATTGGCAAGAAGTACATATGGAAGCTTTTCAGCTGCCTTTTGTGAACGTATATTTTCTTTTCTAATCCGCATAAAAATTGTTTCAATGCCTATTTCATAAAAGAGCTCGTTGAAAAATGCATCCTTGGCTAATTTATTATAGCCCTTTCCATGATAAGGTTTTCCTAGCCAAGTACCTAAAAAGCCTGCATTATCTTCGAAATCAAATAAGTTAATTGTCCCAATTGGAGCACCCCACTCATCAAGAATGGTACGTGATATTATTTCACCGCGTTCTTCGGCCTCTATCGTTTGCTTTGTAAGAAAAACAAATTCATCATAGGAATAGGCTTTTTGGCGTACAAAAGGGAAGACATCTGGATGCGTCATTAAATCATATAAATCATGGCATTCATGGAAATCACGTTTCTTGAGCAAGGTTATCCCTCCAGTTTGAGGACAGTCCTTCTCCATGCCAAATAGAGATTACGGTCCACCCTCGAAATTTTTTGTATGTTGCTAAAAAATTTCGGGGTGGGAATCGAACCCACTAGAACCAGTATGACTGGTGGCGCACCATTTGCCTTCCCTATTCTATCGTTTCCGATATAATATTTATCTTACAAAATTTATAAAAAACTATTTTACTATCGTATAATACTAAAAAAAAATAAAAAAGGGAATAGGTATTTTGTGAATTTTTTTCAACAAGTTTCAACAGTAAAATCCTACAATTTTTTTATCGCAGATTAACGGGCTGTAAGACCCCTACTTCAAAAAGTTAAGTAAAACAAATATTTCTAAGTGGGGGATCAACAGCCCGTAAAGGCCCGATTATAGGAACACAGACTAAGAACGCCACGTCCTGTGGCAACGTCTGTGTGACCCACATCCTGTGGGCCGCAACTAACAATCAGTGGGGGATGATAGAAAACCCCACTGATTGAAGTTTCACTTTATCTCAATTGAGCATGAGGTGCATCATGACTGAAAGATACTTTCATTTAAAAATAATTTCCAACAGCCTTTGTTATGCATCATGGGATATTCCTCTTCATATTAGAAACCTTGTGGAATGTTATTTCAGCAGATCCTTCTCTAAATTGACCAAGACTATTCGTCTTTATAATGCCGCAGAGGGTATAAGAGGAAGAGAGGCATATGATCAAGAAATGATCATTGGGAGGAATCAATCACAGAGAATAGTTGAGGGGCTTACGAAACATCAAAGTTACAATGCAGAAGTCGGGATCAAACTATCAAGTAATCATTTCTTTCCCATACTTCGATCAAATCTCATTGCAAGCGATACGCTAAAAAGCGAATGTGAGCTTCGTAGGGCTTGCACTGAACCTTCCGATCTACCTTATCCTTGGTCCAAGCTGGTTAGCACCTATTCGTATTATGTGCCAAATAACAGGAACGAGGACTTTTCCTTAAAATATAAGTATAAACAAACAGTTGCCTATGAAGATAAAAAATTGGAGCTTTCAAATGTAAAGAAAATGTCTAGGGAAATAGACAATTCACGTATAATGGTTAAAAAAAATGCCAAACGAAGAATTCTAATTCTATCATGGGAATATCCTCCCCACCTTGTTGGCGGTTTATCAAGGCATGTTCAAGGACTTGCTGACTGTCTTCAAACAATGGACTATGAAGTGCATGTTATTACTTCAAATCCAAATGAAGCGGCGGAGGAAGAAATGAATGAGCGTGTTCGGATACATCGTGTAATCCCATTTAATCAACAGGATGAAGATTTTCTTAGCTGGATAGGCGGATTAAACTTAGCCATGCTGAATAAGGCATTGGAGATTGATAAAATATATCGCTTTAACTTGATCCACGCCCATGATTGGCTTGTTGGAGCAAGTGCTATTGTCTTAAGAAATACCCTTCGCATTCCGTTAATTGCAACTATTCACGCAACGGAATATGGAAGAAACAAAGGTATCCATACAGAGCTTCAAAAATTTATTCACGAGAAGGAACAACAATCAATTATTCAAGCGGATACAGTCATTGTCTGCAGTGAATATATGAAACGAGAGCTTAATCAAGTGTTTCGTTTACGAAACGAAAAGAAACTTCATATAATCTCAAATGGAACAGCAGCAAATACGCATGTGAAAGACGGATTGAAGGCTTTAGAAGTGATGCCTATTCAAAAAAATAAGCGTCTGATCTTTTCGATTGGACGCATCGTTAAGGAAAAAGGATTTGACACAATAATAGAGGCAGCCCAAAAAATGCAAAGACAATTTCCCGATGTATATTTCATAGTTGCCGGGAAAGGACCTCTGCTTGATAAATACCAGAGGATGGTCGATAGATTGCAGCTGCAAAATCTGCTTTTCTTTGTTGGCTATGTATCGGATGAGCAAAGGATAGCTTTGCTCAACCTCTGCAGAATGGCTGTTTTTCCAAGTCGCTATGAACCCTTTGGAATCGTTGCACTAGAAGCAATGCAGGCGGGGAAGCCGACAATTGTTTCGAATACAGGGGGCTTAAAAGAAATAGTTCAGCATAAAAGATCAGGAATGCTCATGAAACCGGGATGTTCAGACAGCTTAATCGAGCAAATTAAGTACTTGTTAGAAAATGAATCCCATGCAGAGCAAATCGGACTGTCTGGAAAAAAACGGGTCGAGACCATTTTTAGCTGGGAGAGAGTAGCTGAAGAAACAGTTAAAGTATACGAAGAATTACTTATTCATCTAAATAATGAAAAGGATTAATATGCTGACAATTTATTCGGAGGTGAAATGAATATGAAAATAAAAACTTGGATTCAACCAAAAGCTACAGAGGAAAACATAATTTCGAATAAAGAAGGGATAGAAGTTATTCCTGGGATCTGGATTGATGGAAAGACATATTGGCTGACACCAGGAGTAGAAACAATGATTGCAGAAGAAGGTTTGTCAGTTCACTTACAACAAGAGAAAGGTTCCCCAGCTTTACAATTGTATAATGTCAGTATTACCAACTTTCGTGAACGTCAGCTGCATGTAAAGCTGCTTATTCAAAATAGGCATTATCAAAGCCGAAATAGATTCAATCATTTTTTCGAAGATCATGAGCATTTTTCATTTATTTCACCTTCCGAGAAGGTTGTTTTCCACTTAGACAATCATCAAGTGCATTTAGCCAATGGGTATTGCCAAGGGAAAACATTCAGGGCTAGCACCATCCAATCTATTAGGAATGTCTTTACTGATCATATTTGGGCTTGTCCTACAACAGGAAAACTTCAATATAATCCGATGGCTAATGGCGATGCTGTCAGTTTATTTCTCTATGATTGTCATTTCAAGGGGAAACAAACCATAGAAGGGAAATCATGGATAATTAGCGGGGACAATGAGACAGAGCTAATAAAATTAAACGAGTCTCTTTTAAAAACACACTAGCATTTACATTTAAAAAGTGATATTATAAAAAGGTCGTATGAACGAACTAGTCTTTCAATAGTTTGGAGGGAAATTACATGCGTGTGAATATTACGTTGGCTTGCACAGAATGCGGAGATCGTAACTATATTTCTAAAAAAAATAAAAGAAACAATCCAGATCGTCTTGAGCTTAAAAAATACTGCCCAAGAGAAAAGCGTTCTACTACACATCGTGAGACAAAATAAGCAGTGGGGTGATTCCTACTGCTTTTTTTGTTGGCTATAAATTCATAAATGGGGGGCTTTGGAATGATGGAAGAGAAAAAGATATTGCGAAAGAAAATAATTGATAGGCTTTCATCGATAAATAAACCTGTATATGAGCAACTTTCTTATCAAATTGCCAATCAGTTATTTCAGGATAAATATTGGAAGGAAGCTTCAACCGTTGGGGTTACTATTTCCAAGCAGCCAGAGGTTGATACATATCAAATTATTAGAAAGGCTTGGGAACAGGGAAAGCGGATTGTCGTTCCGAAATGCCTGCCAAAAACGAGGGAAATGGTATTCCGTACATTACATAGGTTTGATCAATTAGAATCGGTTTACTATGGATTACTAGAGCCCATCGAATCAGAAACAGATGAAGTATCGCCGAATGAAATAGATTTGATTATTGTTCCTGGCTTAGCCTTTACCGAGAATGGCTATAGACTTGGATTTGGCGGTGGCTATTATGACCGGTTCTTAACAAAATATAATTGCCACACTCTTTCACTTGCATTTCATGATCAAATTGTTTCAAAACTTCCAGTTGAGGACCATGATATCCCTGTCAGTAAAATTATTACGGACGAAAAGATTAAGTGTGTAAATGAATGACGCCGGTTTTCTATTTCTATTTATAGCCGCTACAGCCATTTGCGGATATTATTTTAGAGTGTTAACCAGTTCAGGGAGTATAGCAGCGTTTATAGCTGGCCTAATTATTGGACTTGGCTTTGGTGTTAAAGGCTTGCTTGTGCTCGGTTTCTTTTTTGCCAGCTCCAGTCTATGGTCTAAATTCAAAAGAAGAAACAAAGTGAAAATTGAGCAGAAGCATGAAAAAGGCTCTCGCCGAGATTGGGTACAGGTAGTGGCGAATGGAGGTACGGCTGCTCTTTTTAGCATACTTTATCTAGCTTACCCTCAAGAAATCTGGTTTTATGGATTTGCCATTTCTATTGCTGCGGCTAATTCTGATACATGGGCGTCTGAAATAGGTTCTACGAGCAAACAGGCACCTATTTTTATTCGTTCAATGAGACAGGTTGACGCAGGTACCTCGGGCGCCGTTAGCGTTCTTGGGACCTTTGCTGCTCTGTGTGGGTCTTTTTCGGTGGCGATCCTTTGTTTTTATTTATTTCCTATTTCATTTACTGGACTCCTGATTATTTTCGTGTTTGGATTTGTTGGGAATATAATAGATACGATGTTTGGGGCTTTTATCCAAGTAGTCTATCAGTGCAAAATATGCGGGGCTGAAGTAGAGGCAAGTAACCATTGCGGGAAAAGAACCATTTACAAAAGAGGGCTAATTATGATGAATAATGATATTGTGAACTTTTCATCGGGTTTTCTAGCTGCATTATTAGGATTACTTTTCCTCTTATTAGTTGGTACCATAAATGGATAAAATTTATATATTCATCTCAAACTAGAATAAGGAGGGATGAATATGGGTCGTATAATATCAATCATCATAATTGGAGTTAGCGGATATTTTATTTTTCAAAATCGGTACCGAGCGATGAATGTATTATTTAGAAATGCTATTTTGCGCCGAATTTTCGTCAATTCCATCATGGGACTTCCGGGAGTGAAAGATCGTTTAATGAAATTGGTCTTCCCGCCAGGACCTGCTGAAACACATTAGAAAAAGACCTTTTGAGGTCTTTTTCTTTTGCGTTTACAGGAGTTATTGCCTATAGTAAAAATGAGGTTCAGTTTTTTGGCTCTATGTCATATTTACATTAATATAAAAAAGTAAGCTTGAAAAAGAGAGTAGGGGGAACCCCGGTGAATTTACAAGAAGATTATTTGTTCTGGAAGCTTGCCCATTATTTCATTTCGGAACATAATTATCGCATTGTTCAATTAGCTGAGCAGCATCAAGAATTATGGCTGGAAAAATTGGAGAACAAAGAGGCTCAAGTTATTAGATTGCTCAAGTATAATTTAGATTGGAGCAATTGGATGCAGAAGGACATTGAGCATACTGCGATGAATGGAGAAAGAATTCGAAAGCAGCTTATGCGCGGTGAAATGAATGTCATTAATTTATACATCTCCGCTTATCCGCCAGTAGATGATTATGAATTTAGAATTGAAAAGCCATTTATTCAAGCAGACAAAGAAAAAACAAGGGTAACCTCGATCATTTTCGATCGGTCCCATTATGAAGAAAGCTTAACAAAGCTTAACAGTATTTTTCAAAGCATTCATTCAATATCGATTAACAGAGAAGGCTATACGGAGAGTGATATTGAAGAAGTGAAGCTTGCGGCGTTATCGGAAGCATCTAATCGGCATAAGAAGGAACAAGCCCTATTTCAATATGGAAAGCCTTTTTTTACATATGTATTTATGATTATTCAAGTAGCTATGTTTCTTTTGTTGGAATGGAAGGGTGGAAGTACGAACACATCTACACTTATTGAATATGGTGCTAAGTTTAACCCGCTCATTCTCGAAGGTGAATGGTGGCGGTTTTTTACACCTATTATTCTACATATAGGGCTGCTCCATTTATTAATGAATACACTTGCGCTTTATTATTTAGGGACGACAGTCGAAAGAATATATGGCAATGCCCGCTTTCTCTTCATCTATTTGCTTGCTGGATTTTTCGGTTCTTTATTAAGCTTTGTCTTCAGTCCTAACTTATCAGCAGGCGCAAGTGGTGCTATCTTTGGCTGCTTCGGAGCCTTGCTGTATTTTGGCGTTATTTATCCAAAGCTATTCTTTAGAACGATGGGCTTAAATATTATCGTTATTCTAGGTATTAATCTTGTCTTTGGCTTTACGATGCCAAGCATCGATAATGCAGGACATATTGGCGGATTAATCGGTGGATTTTTGGCAACTGGAATTGTTCATTTTCCGAAGAAAAAAAGGCTGCTTATTCAAGGAGTTTCTATAATTATTGCAATTGTATCTATTACAGGATTGTTGAAGTATGGCTTTAATGAGCCAGGACGAGTATTAAGTGAACATTCAGCCTTAGTCATGGCACAGGAATATATGAAAACAGAGGAATATGATAAAACTGTAAACATACTTCAGAATTATGCTAATGATCATTCAGCTTCTGCAGAGGTTTATTTCCTTCTCTCTTATGCAGAAATAAAAACAAACGAAATACAAAAGGCAAAAGAGCATTTACACCTAGCGATAGAACAAAGAAAAGACTTTCATGAGGCTTATTATAACTTAGCCCTCCTATATGTTCAGGAGGAAAATTTCAACGAAGCGCAAAAGTTTGCTAATATTGCCGCTGAGTTAATGCCTGATCAACAGGATTATCAGAAATTGCTGCAGCAGATTAAAGAGCAAGTAAAGTAAATAGACAGAAATTATTATGATATGAGGGACAAGAATGAAAACGATTTATGATATTCAGCAATTCCTGAAAAAATTTGGCACATTTATTTATATAGGGGATAGGGTAGCGGATTTGGAGCTGATGGAAGCGGAGATAATGGAACTTTATCAAGCACAGCTAATGGAAACGAAAGATTATCAAATGGCGATTTTATTATTAAGACATGAGATCCAGCATCTCAAAGAAAAGGACTAAATTTTTATGACTGTAAGAAAAAGTATTCGTTCCTTTGCGAATGCTTTTTTTATTTTATTAAGTTATAGGAATGATGGGACTTCCTTAGTATGGATCAGGTTTGTTAACAAAAATTAATAAAAACAAAGGACTATGACAAATTGATCATTTTTATAAAAAAGGACAAACACGAAACTTTTGGAGGTTTAAAACGTCTAATATGTTGGGTAAAGAGAAGTCTACAATTATATAAAAATATGTTTAAGCCTGATTTGATTTTATGTAAAAAAAGAGTTAAGATAAGGTTTGATTTAAAACCACTATCCTAAAATTGTAAAAAAATTAAAAAAATTTCCATATCTGTTCCAAAAAAACAGGGAGGGTAACAGTGACTATGAAGAATTTCAAATGGTCAAAGATATCGCTTGTTGGAATTGCGATTGTGCTGCTTTGGCTAAAAACGTACATTACCTATAAAACTAGCTTCGATATTAAAATAGAAAATTGGAAGCAAGAATTTATTTTATTCATCAACCCATTGAGTTTCCTACTCTTTATCTTTGGGATTAGCTTATTTCTTAAAGAAAAGAACCGTAATCGCTATATACTTATTTCAAGTTTTGCTATTTCAGCGGTATTGTTTGCCAATGTCGTCTTTTATCGTTTTTTTAACGACTTCTTAACGATTCCCGTCCTTTTTCAAACTAGCAATATGAGTGATCTCGGCAGTAGTGTGAATGAATTGCTTAGCTTTACTGACATACTGTATTTTGCTGATTTTATTATTTTAGCAATAATTGTCGTCCTTAAACCGGCTTTTATTTCGTACAAAGAGTTTTCTAAAGTCGACCGAAGAGCGTTTTTCTTAATTGCAGCTGCCATTGCTTTTTTTAATCTTGGACTTTCTGAGACGGAGCGTCCTCAGCTGCTTACCCGTACATTTGACCGCGAAATGCTTGTCAAAAACATCGGAACGTATAATTACCATATTTATGATATGTTTCTTCAATCGAAGTCATCTGCACAAAGAGCATTGGCTGATGGCAGTGAGTTAGTGGATATTGATAACTATATCCATGCTAACTACAAAAAACCGGACGATGAAATGTTTGGGATTGCAAAAAATAAAAATGTCATATTAATTTCTATGGAATCAACTCAAAGTTTTGTTATTAATGAAAAGGTGAATGGGCAAGAAATCACGCCGTTTTTAAATCAATTTATTAAGGATAGTTATTATTTTGAGAATTTTTATCACCAAACTGCCCAGGGCAAGACTTCAGATTCGGAGTTTATCGTAGAGAACTCCCTTTATCCTTTAAGCCGTGGGGCTGTATTCTTTACACATTCTGGGAATGAATATACTGCGACACCTGATATTTTAAGCGATAATGGCTATTTCACTGCATCTTTGCATGCGAACAATAAGAGCTTTTGGAACAGAGATATTATGTATCAATCATTAGGATATGACCGTTTCTACTCACTGCCTGATTATGAAGTTACGGAAGAGAACTCTGTAGGCTGGGGAATGAAAGATATTGATTTCTTTGAACAATCGATTCAGCATTTAAAGGAAATGCCGAAGCCGTTTTACGCAAAATTTATTACGTTAACGAATCACTTTCCATTTGAAATAGATGAAGAGGATCGATTTATTGAACCGTATACGTCAAATAATAAAACAGTTAATAATTACTTTCCAACTGTTAGGTACACTGATGAGGCTTTAAAGTTATTTATTGAAAGGCTGAAAGAAGAGGGCTTGTATGATGATTCGATCATCATTCTTTATGGAGACCATTATGGTATTTCGGAAAACCATAATAAAACAATGGGTGAGTTTTTGGGAACGGAAGTAACACCATTTGTAAGTACACAGCTCCAAAGAGTGCCATTCATCATCCACATTCCTGGACAAAAGGGCAAAACATTATCCACTGTCTCTGGTCAAATTGATGTCAAACCTACAATTCTTCATTTATTAGGCATTAACACGAAGAATAATATCGATTTTGGTTCAGATTTATTCTCAAAGGATAAATTGGAATTTACTGTTCTGAGGGATGGTAGTTTTATTACAAAAGATTATATTTACACACGTGAAACTTGCTATGATAAGAAAACAGGAGAGCCTACTGAAAGTAACGCCTGTGAACCATATATAGAAAAAGCAAAAAATGAGCTCGAATACTCCGACAAGATTATTTATGGTGACTTGCTGAGATTCTATGAGGATAAAGAGCTTATGGGCTCAAACCTTTATGAAAATGAAGTACTTATTAATGCCGAATAAAGAGAGAAAGTCTGCAATCATATAATTGCGGGCTTTTTTGTTCCCTTTGCATTTTTTTCTGTAAACATTCATAAAAATGAATGGATAAGGGAGGAAGATAAAATGAAAGTTAAAGTACGTGCTGGAGATACACTGTGGTATTATAGCCGCCTTTTCATGGTCCCTCTGAATTTATTAACGGATTCAAATCCTTCGATTAATCCAAACTCCTTAAACATAGGACAGGACATCCAGATTCCAGGATTTAAAGCAGTTCCATATAAACTAAAGAATGGGGATACCTTTTGGAAGCTAAGTCAGGCCAGACATCTATCCGTTGATGCATTACTCCTAATGAATCCAAAAACAAACCCAAACCACCTTCAAGCAGGGGAAACCATACTAATCCCATCCAGGGTGATAACACCCATTGTCAATGGGAAAAGGAATTATAATTTTGAGGCTCTAACTGAGGATATTCGAAGCTTACAAACCATCTATCCATTCATAAAGATAAACACAATAGGCAACACTGTACTTGGGAAGCCGATTCAAGAGATTCGATTAGGAAAAGGAACAAAAAAAGTTCATTTTAATGCTTCTTTTCATGCTAATGAATGGATTACCTCGGGGATTTTAATGGCTTTATTGAACCATTTCCTATTATCTTTAACAAATGTGAAACCGATAAGAGGACTCCAGACGATGCCTTTATACCAGTCAGTAGATATTTCCATTGTACCTATGGTAAATGCGGATGGGGTAAATTTAGTGATAAATGGCCCTACAGAGGATGTAAGAGAGCGAGTGATTGGAATCAATCGGGGAAGCTCAAATTTTAGCGGCTGGAAAGCAAATATTAGAGGTGTTGATTTAAATGATCAATTTCCTGCAAAATGGGAAACCGAAAAGGAAAGGTCCCCTGAAAAGTCCCCAGCCCCTAGAGATTATCCGGGTAGTGCCCCATTAACTGAGCCCGAGGCCATTGCGATGGCAGAACTAACAAGATCGAGACAATTTAACCGTGCGCTTGCCTTTCATACACAAGGGGAGGAATTTTATTGGGGATATGAAGGAATGGAACCCCCAGAATCAAGTGTATTGGCGAGAGAGTTTGCTAGAGTGAGCGGATATAGGTCAGTTCAATATATCGAAAGCTATGCAGGCTATAAAGATTGGTTCATTAAAGAATTCCGCCGTCCTGGTTTTACCATTGAGCTCGGAAAGGGAATAAATCCTTTGCCATTATCCCAATTTGATGAAATATTTGAAGAAGTGCTTGGTATTTACCTAGCAGCCTTATACATGTAAAATGAATGATAAAAGCCGTTTTTCGGCTTTTTCCTTTTAATAAAGAATAGCCATAATGAAACATTTTAGATTATATTCCGTAATACTACTTATAGGGAAAAAAGGGGGGGAGGACTTGATACAAAAATTTAAAAGCACTGGCATATTGTTTTATTTATTATGTTTTTTCCTCCTTTTTTTATTAGTTGGGTGTCAGTCCGAGAAAGAAACAGGGATACAGCCAATCCAGAAGCATAGTCAATCATTACATAAGGCAGCGATTCCTCATTCTTTTTTGTTAAATGAAGTCCAAGCCCCTGTTCCTATTCAAAAAGGACAATTTAATTCAATAAATGGTTGGCTAAATAATGATACGATAATTTATATGACAAATGTGGAACTTGGGACAAATATATACACCTATAATATTTTTACAGGTGAAACTCATTTGATAATGGAAAGTGAGGCCCCTGTTTCGTCAGTAATGGCTAGCCCTTCCGGCAATCAAGTGTTGATTCATTCCGCTCCAAATTCATATGAAGGGATCATTTCGATTGTCGATACGAAAGGAAAAGAAATTTTGAATAAACGGATAAGTGCATTTGAAATTCATTTCGAATGGAATCCTTATGATGAGGACAAAATCCTTATTTCGTCATTTACGGAGGGATGGGATTATTCAATATACTTGCTATCAATAAAGGATAAGACATTGGATGAGATTGAAAATAAGGAGCCATTCGTATATTGGTTTGCTAAAGATGAAATAATTTACTTAAACTGGAGTCAAAATGATCTCTCTCTCTTTGCTCCTCTCGTCAAAAGAAACATAAATGAGCCGAATGAAAAATTTTTGCTTAATGAAATATATTATATAAAGACAATAAAAGATCTATTGATGACCATAACGGTGAATTCAGAAAATAGCAATGAAGCAGAATACACCTTTTTTTCAAAGGAACTTGAGAGGCTTGCTTCCATTTCTGTACCACATTTAACACGTTTTTCAGACTGGCTTGTTCCTTACTTTGACTTTGACCAAAATCATCGTTTTATTTCATTACAGCCTCTTTTCAGTACAGATGCGGATACGTATACTAATGGATTCCAGCTTATTTCGTTTGATATCGTAAATGGAGATAAAAAGGTTATCATAGATAACATGAAGAATGAGCCATTAAGCTGTGCTCCAAGCGGAGATAAATGCTTGTATGGGTTTTATTTTGAAAAACTGATTAACTTAGAAACAAAAACAAACATTCCGTTAGTAAAAGATTATTAATGGTTGAATCAAAAAGACTGTCCTTTTATTACAAGAACAGTCTTTTTTGAAAAATTAGTGTACAGCAGGATAACCACTGTTAATTAGTGTTAATAGAGCAAATCCGCCAAAAAAAACAAATGAGCCAGCACCGAAAACGATACCAAGAACATTTTTGTTCTTAAGTGCACTTAATGTACCAAAAGCTGCAAGAACGGCAACCAATGCAAAAATAATGACTAGTCCCATAATAAATAGCCCCCTTTTAATGATCAACAGCAGGCAAATGCCTAGAAATTAAGAAAAACTCGTTCGAAAAACCTGTATGTAACTTATTTTTACATTCATATTATATTTTATATTTTTTTCCTCTGTTTGTCGAGTTCAAAAAATGACACTTCTATGTCATACGCATTGGCTATCCCCTTTACTAAATCTTTTAAATGATGTTCCACGAAATAAATAGCCGCTTTTTCATTCTCAGTATTAAAAATCAAATGCTCCTCAAGCTGAAATAGAGCCATTTGAATCGCTTCGTTTGCACCGCCGCATATTGAAAATCCACAAACCATTTCTTTTAGCAGAAATGTATGAGAATTTGTAATGAATCCGAAATCTGTAAAGGTGTCTCCTATAACTCCGGGGGTTAATTGGATAAGCTCAAACTGATTTTCAAACAACCCAGCTTCGAGTAATAAAATCTTTGATTCAACAGCATCCTTTTCTGATTCATATATAAATATAGTTTCAATAAAATCAAAAACATTAGTGTCACTAAGGATAATAGCCTTAAAGTTAGGTACTTCTTCCATAATAATATTTGCTTCAACCGCATAAAATATGTTCATTTTATTCTCCTTTGTTAGGATTGCTTTAAATATATTTTAAGGCCGTTTCCTTTAATAGTTCAATCCATATAGTGTAGAATAGAGCTAAATTAAGCTTTTTGGAGGTGTTAGTATTGGAATGGAATCAGCTTCCACTAGGTCCATTACAAACGAATTGCTACATATTGTCAAAGGAAAATAATATTTGCTTAATTTTCGATCCTGGCGAGGAAAGTGATAAGCTGAGCAGCTATATTCAGAAAGCGAATTTAAAGCCGGTTGCGATTATTCTGACACACGCTCACTTTGACCATATTGGAGCAGTTGATGATATTAGGGAGGAGTACAATATTCCGGTATATATTCATGAAAAAGAGGCTGATTGGCTTCTTGATCCGGCATTAAATGGTTCCTCGCGTTATGAAATGATACCGAATATTAGCTGCAAGCCTGCAGATATTATTATCAATAATGAACAAGAGATCAGGATTGGGGATTTTACCCTCCAAATTTATGAAACTCCAGGACATTCACCAGGGAGTATTTCCATTTATATCAAGGATTCAGGCTTAGTCGTTGCAGGTGACGCATTGTTTTATGGAAGCATTGGGCGGACAGACCTGCCTGGCGGAAATCATCAGCAGCTATTAAATAGCATACATAATAAATTATTAGGGTTGCCAGAAGAAACGATCGTTCTTCCAGGACATGGACCTGCCACTACAATCGGACAAGAGATGGATACAAACCCATTTTTAAATGGCTTTTAACATTTGAAATGTGGAAAAGGCGGCTATGAAATAGAAAAGCCCTTCTCAAATGAGAAGGGCTTTTCTGGGGGATGTTCTATTCATATAATGGGAGGGGATATAGTTAAGCTACTTAATTTACAATATAATAAAGTTTTCATCGTGTCAATAGTGTTAACTTAAAAAAGGAGTTTTTATGATAAATTTTTTAAAAGAGTTTATATCGAACCACCCATTCAAAAGGATTACATATGCGGAATATATGGAAGTGGCACTTTATCACCCCGAGTACGGCTATTATATGAGAGAAAAGGAGAAGATTGGCCGCAAAGGGGACTTCATCACCTCAAGCAATATATCAGATTTTTACGGCAAATCCATAGCGAAATGGTATTATAAGCAAATGAATCAATTGAAGCTTGCTCCGGCTATATGTGAGATTGGAGCAGGTACTGGCCGCTTTGCAAAAGCATTTATTGATGAATGGAATCACCTTTCATCGGTCCCGATTCGTTATTATATTTTAGAAGCAAGTCCGTATCATCGAAAGGTGCAGCAAAAAGTACTGCACTTTAACGATTACGTGAAACAAATTGAAGGTTTAGACGAAATCAATCCATTTGAGGGTTTAATCTTTTCAAATGAATTGTTTGATGCTCTTCCTGTTCATGTTATCGAAAACCATAATGGACAATTGATGGAGCTGATGATTGGCCTAAACAATGATCAGTTAGTTGAAATAGCTGTACCATTGGAAAATGAGAAGATAATGACCTTTATTAAGAGCAGCGGATTAAAATTAAATAATAAACAAAGAATTGAAATTCCTTTATTAATGGAGGAGGTTATCAGTAACATAGCCAATGCGCTTACAAAAGGATTGGTTCTCACTGTTGACTACGGTTATACGAACGAAGAATGGCAGGAGCTAGGAAGAAGAGATGGCAGTCTTCGAGGATATTATCAGCATCAGCAATTTAATCATGTACTCATGCATCCAGGAGAGATGGATATTACAAGTCATGTTCATTTTGATTCTCTTATCCGAATTGGGAATCAGTTAGGATTGGCTTTTCAGCAGAAATGGAGACAGGATGAATTCTTATTAACTACAGGTTTATTAGATGAATTGCAGAATCATTATGACCCCGACCCTTTTTCAGAAGTAAGCAAAAGAAATCGAGCGATTCGGAGTCTCATTATGCCTTCAAGTATTAGCGGATCATTTCATGTAATATTGCAGAAAAAAGGAATAGAATAGAAAAAAATAAAAAAGCGATGCTTGCATCGCTTTTTTATTATGTAGGTATAATTCTTAATGACCACTTACTCCTGGTGTCATCATAAACGTTGACCAGTAAGTGAAGCCAACGAAGAACACTGTTAAATATGCGGCAAAAACATACATATACATACGCTCTGAAAGCTTTAAGTAGCTTAAAAGCAGGAAAAATCCTGTTTGGCCGAAGAAGATTAAAGATGTTGTATACATGTCGCCTACGAAGAACATGACTGCAAAAATCCCTGTCCAGAATCCTAATACTCTGTACATACGATCCATATGTATCCCTCCTTTTACCATTACAAGTACATCATTACATATTATAAGTTATTCCCAACTTAAAAGTAAACCACTCTTTATGAATATTGTTTAACGAGGATATAGGCGAAGCGCGACGGGTTCATGCTTCCGATTATCCTTTGAACTATTATTTCATTATTTTGTAACAATTGCATGATAAGCACATGTTTCACAGCCATTTAGCATATTTGCATTTTCGACTAATTCTACAGAACCAAATAATGCTTCAAACATCCCTTTAAGAAACTCTGAATGCATACCGCAAACAGATTCTGAATAATCTCCAGCCACTTCTTTAAATGGGCAGTTAAAGATTTGAAAATAAATTTTTGAATCGTCTTCATTTGCTTCAAATTCTGGATGGAACCCTGACATGATAGCTGCATTTTTAATAATATTTAGTTTTTGTTCGAATGAAAGCGACTCATTAAATTGAGCAGAACGGCTCGTTTCTTGCTCAATTAATTCATGTCCAAACTTTTTACCTGTATCGTATAAAGCCTGTTTAGCAGCTTCACCAAGTGAAAGCAATGATTGCATAGCAATCTTTGAAAGGAGCTGGTAGTCACGATACGGAAAATGAAGCTGTATCACATCATCTGATAAACGATAAAGTCTGCTTGGACGCCCGCCTTTTCCAGTTTTTTGCGTCTCTGATACAAGCATATTAACATCCTCTAGCTTTGAAAGATGTAGCCTGGCAACGTTTGGATGAATATTAAAATTATCTGCGATTTCCTGGACAGTTACTTCCTTATGTCTTTTCGTAATGTATTGATAAATATAATAACGTGTTGGATCTGATAAAACATTTGTAATTTTTAAAGTTTGTTCCACGTAACTCACCTCAGAACGATATTGATCCCATTATAATACAGTTTTTTAGAGTTAACACTGTATTCACTATAAGTTTATAAAATGTTCACAAATATCCACTCATGTATTTTAGCTACCAATATTGATTAAACATGGTTTTTAGGATAGAGGTTTAGTCTTAGTGTAAGAATTATTATTTTTTTCATGCGAAAAATTTGTCAAAAATAAAAGGAAAATATATAATAAGGTCGAATATGTCTTTAATGACTATTCAAAATTTTATAAATTCTAAAGGTGGTGTAATGTTCAGTTGAACATGATCGAAAAATTAGCAGAAAAAATAATCAAGGATGCAGTTCGAAATCAAGCCTCGGATATTCATATTGTCCCCCGCAGACAGGATACACTCATTCAATGGCGCCTCGCAAATAAACTAGTTCCCAGACTCTATCTCCCTAAAGAAGAATGCGAAAGACTAATCTCCCATTTTAAATTCACCGCATCGATGGATATTGGCGAAAAAAGACGCCCACAAAGCGGAGCCTATTCTTACGTAATTGATGGAAAAATAATTGGATTGCGTTTCTCCACTCTGCCATCAAGCCACAACGAAAGCCTAGTTGTTCGAATCCTTCCTCAGCAAGAGCAAATTCCTTTTTTTCAAATTTCCTTATTTCCAGCTATGACCCGTAAAATGCTTGCCTTACTCAAACATGCCCACGGCTTAATCATTTTCACAGGCCCAACCGGATCTGGAAAGACCACAACTCTTTATTCCTTATTGAACGAGACCTCCCATATGTTTAACCGCAATGTCATTACATTAGAAGACCCAATAGAAAAAGAACATGATATGGTTCTCCAAGTACAAGTGAATGAAAAAGCGGGTGTTTCTTATGCTGCTGGTCTAAAGGCAATCTTAAGGCATGACCCAGATATTATTATGGTTGGAGAAATAAGAGATGCGGAAACTGCAAAAATTGCTGTACGTGCTGCGCTGACGGGGCATTTAGTGCTTTCAACCATGCATACAAGAGATGCGAAAGGTGCCATTTACCGGTTAAATGAATTCGGTGTCAATTGGGTAGAAATAGAACAAACTCTTGTTGCTGTAACAGCACAAAGGCTGGTCGAATTGACCTGTCCATTTTGCCAAGGGGAATGTTCACCCTATTGCTTTAGCTATGGAAGATGGAAGAGAGCGAGTGTTTTTGAGCTCCTTGCAGGGCGAGCTTTACACGCAGCGATGATGGAGGCGAAGGGTGAGTATATGGATGTGGATTATTTTACATTAAAAGACGTCATCAAGAAGGGCATTGCTCTAGGTTATATTAAAGGAACAGAATTTGATCGGTGGGTGCTGGATCATGCGGAGGCATAAGTGGAGTCTTCAGGAACAAAGCCATTTTCTAAAAAGAACAGGAGAGCTTCTTTCGAGAGGCTACCCGCTTTCCGAAGCAATAGAATCCATTCTGTTTCAGCTTCCGCGAAGAAAGAAAAAGGAGGTAGGAGAGTGTTTATCTGATTTAAGAGAAGGCTATCCGTTTTATCAAATATTATCAAAGCTGCAGTTTAACCGACACCTCATTGGCTATGTCTATTTTGCCGAACAGCATGGCGGCTTGGCTCAGGCATTCCAAGAAGGCAGTGAAATGATGTTAAAAAGAGACAGGGATTTGGAAAAGCTGAAAAAACTGCTTGTGTATCCCGTGTTATTAATTTTCATTACTTTAATGTTATTCATCTTTGTTGACTATATGATCCTCCCAAGATTTTCTTCATTATTTTCTTCAATGAAGCTAAAGCCAAACTTTTTTATGAAGGCAGTCTCTTTCTTTGGCAATATAATGCCTTTCTTCTTCGTTTTTTGCATCTTTTTCTGTGCTGTTCTTCTCGGTTACTACCTTTTACAATTCCGGAAAAATTCTCAAGTCAGGCAAAAAAGTAAGCTCGTTTCAATTCCGTTGATGGGTCCTTTTTTTAAATTGTTTTACTCACATTATTTTTCGATCCAAATTAGTTATTTATTATCGGGTGGTCTGTCGATTCACGAGGCATTAAGAATGTTTAAGAAAAATGAAAAACAGCCTCTGTATCAAGAGCTAGGGGCAGACATAATAGATAATTTGCGAAAGGGGGAGAGGCTAGAGGATATACTAATGGGCTATTCCTTTTTAGAAGCTGAGCTTCCTCATATTATTAGGCATGGCCAGAAAAACGGGAAGCTCGATCAGGAGCTGGCTTTCTTTAGTAAACATTGCTTAACGGTAATTGAAGAGCGTTCAGAAAAATTACTAAAGACCATTCAGCCGATTTTGTATTCAGTTATTGGTGTCATGATTGTATTTATGTATTTAGCTGTACTATTACCAATGTTTCATTTACTGGAGGGAATTTAAATGAAAGCCTTAAAAAAAGAAAACGGATTTACCCTAATAGAAATGATGATAGTTTTACTAGTGATTTCTGTTTTGTTGATCATAACTATTCCAAATATCACAAAGCATAATTCAAAGATCAACAGCAAGGGATGTGAGGCATTTGTAAAGATGGTACAAGCCCAGGCTCAGGCTTATGAAATTGAAAAGAAATCACCGCCAGCAGATATTGATGCACTCGTAGCTGCTGAATATCTTAATGAGAATGAAACAACATGTCCAAATGGTACAGCAATTGAGATTTCAGCAGATGGAAAAGTGTCACCTGTAAAAAAAGAGGGGTCTTAAGTTTTATGTTAAGAAAACAAGGAGGCTTCACTTTAATAGAGTCTTTATTTGTCTTAAGTGTTTTTCTCATTATCGCCTCCGTACCGGCCTTTCTATTAAAGCCACATTTTATCTCCTTTGAAAAAGAAAAGTTCATTTCACAATTGAAAGCAGATCTTTACTATGCTCAGCAATATGCTCTTTCCCATCATATTGATGTGTATGTTCATATTCTTCCGGAAGCAAATAGGTATGTCATACATGAAAAGCTTAGTGCAAATTATTTGATTGAAAGAGAAATACCAAAAGCCATTACAGTACAAGAGGACACTATGAAACTCTACTTTTATTATCAATCAGACGGGAATATTAATAGATTTGGTTCCTTTGTTATCTATGCAGGCAAGGAGAGATATCGGTTTACGTTTTATATTGGAAAGGGAAGATTTTATGTTGCGAAAGAATAAAGGGTTCTTTTTGCCTGAGATGCTATTGACTCTTTCTGCATGGCTTGTTATTGCAACCATATTTATACCGTTAATTATGAATTTAATCGATCAATCTGTTCAACTTCGGCAGGAATTTGACAGTACTCAAGCTTTATATGAGACATTGCTAAAGGCTCAAAAGGAAGGCTTGCAGCCTCAAACAGAATTGATAACAATTAATCAAACTGTTTTTGCAATATATGAAGGGACTTCAGGGGGAAACGCTGGACAGGAGGTTTGCATTAAATATGAGAATGTATTCAAAAAGCTGCAGACGAAATGTGAAATATTTCAATAATAAAGGCTTCACAATGTTGGAAATGTTATATGCCTTTTCCATTTTTCTGCTTGTCGTTTCTTTTTTTCCACTTTTCTTTAAGTATATTATGGAAAATGAACAGCTTGAAAATAGGCTAAGAAGAATGGAATGGCATGTATTTGTCAATCAAATAAAGAAGGAACTTCGATTAGCGGATGAAATAAACGTTTCTGATAACAGGCTAGTATTAACAAAGCACGGTCAAATCATACTCTATGAGAAGTATGGAACTAATTTACGAAGACGGGTTGATTTCAAAGGGCATGAAATCGTCCTTCAGCAAGTAGACTCATTCCGATTTTCTCCGATTCATGATGGAGTCAAGCTTACGTTAAACGATCTCAATGGCCAAAATTACTCTGTATTATTATATTCCTTCATAAGTTTGGAGGAGCATTATGCTTCGGAATGAAAAAGGATTTACCTACCCGCTTACCTTTTCTATTATCTTGCTCGTTGCTCTCCTCCTTACCATGCATATAGAATTTTATTTATCAGAGATTCGTTTTTTACAAGAATCAGAAGCACTTTTGAAACAAGAGTATTATTTATTAAGCTCGATGAAACGGATGGAAGACATTTTAATAGCAGAGGATGAAGATCAGTACACGGGCGTATTTTCTTATTCAGATGGAGATGTCCGTTATGAAACAGCTAAACTAACGGATACTTTGTTGATGTCAACTTTTAATCTACGCATGGGAACAAATATTGAAATGCTAGCATACGGGTATTTTGATACGGAGGATGGCAAAATGATAAAGTGGATAGAAAGAAATTGAATGGCTTTGCTCGAATAGTGGATGCTGAATAAATATGTTATTGAAGGGACATACTTGAAATGAAAGTAATTTAAATAATTTGAGCAGGGTGCAGCAATGAAATCGAATGATTATGTCAAGTACATTACCGAAACAGTTGTTAAGTATATTGATCAGCCAAAAGATGAGCGCAAGAAAAGCAAATTAGAAAAGAAGGATGTTAAAGAGCCGTTCTTATATCGATGGTTTGGATTGATTCCCTACATCCTCTACTATAATTTTAAGAGGAAGAAAGAAAACAAATATGAAAAGAAACCGTTCAAAATTTGAGCGGTTTCTTTTTACGTCTAGCTCCACAAGTAATGCTTCGGCAGCATAATCATCTCACGAGTATAAGCGTTAGCTTTTAGGAGGAGCGCCTAGCCCCGACAATGCGACAGGACAAGGAAAGCTTCGGCAGCGATACATCGCACGACCAAAAGTGAAGCTTTTGGGAGGACGTCGCGTTTTTGTCGACCTCGAGGTCATAAGCCAATCCGTCAAAAAGGTTAAAGAACAACCTTTCTGCCGGCTTGTATTATGCTTGTCGGACTTGCACAGGATGTGCTGACATCGATGTTTGCCACAGGACGTGGCGGATTTTAATCGATGTTCCCCTATCAAGGCGCTTCCGCTTTTGTTGTTACACAGCCTGATCAGTTAAATAAAATAATCCTCCGTTTATAATGGAGATCTTCACTTTAGGCTCATATTGTTCCTTTAAAGCCGTTTTTTCAATTTCATAGCTTTCATCCTTTTCTTCTGCCTCTTCATAAAAATGCTCCAGAAGATTTAGGTCCTTGTCCCAGCGTTCTCTAGCTTTTTCAGCCCAAGTGTGATCCTCTTGTTCAATTTGATATTTAAGGAAATTTTCCACTCTTGAGATTCCGCTTTTTGGCATAATTAGAGGAGAAAGTGTAAACGAATAGTCTGGAATTTTCGGTGTTAGCTGTAATTGAAGCAGCTTATCATGAAAATTTTCAACCATTTGTCCATTTATTAAATGGAGTCCAATTGATTTAAAAATATCCCTTTTTCGGTCACATTCATAGGAAATGCGGACATTCATTGCAAGCCATGGCCTCAGGGAAATTTGTTGCCCAGGTGCCTGATGATGTTTTTCATATAATCGAATATAACCCGCTAAGCTTTTTGCTGACTGAAAAATTTGGTGAAGGCGCGGCGAACCAAAGTGAATACTTTCTCCTTTTATTTGTTCGGGTGCATGCTGCTGATTGGTTATAAATGTAAGCTTCATGGGATTAGGCACTCCTCCGGTTTTCTCCAAGTAATGCCAGTAGAATGGTCTATTCATAAGCTCTTTATCCAGTTCAATTGTTAATTGGACTGTCATATAGCCTTGCTCATTTTCTACAATCTCACAGCCGTTAGCATGGAAGTATTTTTCAAGAAATTTATGAATTTCTTGTTGCTGCATTTTTTTCACCCTCCCGCATTTCTTCAGCAAATTGAATCATCGATGATAAATTCTCCATTTTAATCCTCATTTCGCCCTCTGAGGCAGATTTGCCGAATATATCAATAAGGTGATCCTCTATATTTCCGAAATCAAGCTTAGTTAGAATATCGTCTAAATCCCCAATCACCTTTTCGAAAAGATTTATTTTCTCGTACAACAACTTTAAGACATGCTCCTCAACAGTATCCTTTGTAGCAAAATTATAAATCATGACATCCTTTTCCTGTCCAAGTCGGTGAATACGCCCAATTCTTTGCTCAAGTCTCATGGGGTTCCATGGCAAGTCAAAATTAATGATGTGATGACAAAACTGAAGGTTAATCCCTTCACCTCCGGCTTCCGTAGCAATCAGCACTTGCGCGTTTTTTTGAAAAAGTTCACGCATCCAATCTTTTTTGCCTCTTTTAAACCCTCCTCGAAAGGGTACTGAGGTAATGCCATACTGCTTAAGAAACCATTGAAGATACATTTGTGTTGCCCGATATTCTGTGAAAATAATGACTTTATCGTTAATTTGCTGAATTAATTCAAGTGCTTTTTCCGCTTTAGAGTTTTTTTGTACGGCTTCAACCTTCGTAACTAAATATTGAATTTGCTTTTGATAGGCTTCAGTTGGCTCCTCTTGTCTTTCCAGCATGTTTTTTAATGTATAGTAAACTGCTTCACGGCTGCTGCAGGCCTCGCGCTGAAGGGTCATCACAGAAAATTGGCTGGAGCTTACCCAATCATTATCTCTCCGCATGTTAGTGACTGCTTCATAAAGCTCCCTTTCTTCTTTTGAAAATTCAATAGGGATCGTTTCGACTACTCGTTTTGTCCACTCGATGCCTGTATCTGCACGCCGGTTGCGAATCATGACTTTATTGACTAATTCCTTTAAATGCTTATCATCATCTAAGTTACGAGCATCCTTACTGTATTTTCGATAAAAAGCAGATTCATTTCCTAAATGGCCGGGCTTTAATAAAGAAACCAGGTTAAAAATTTCACTGATCCGATTTTGAATGGGTGTAGCTGTTAAAAGTAAACAAAACTTCTTTTTTAAATTTTGTACAAACTCATAGTTTTTCGTTTTATTATTTTTGAGCTTATGAGCTTCATCGATAATGATTAAATCATAATCTTGTTTATATATTATATCTCTGTGAGGATTTCGCTTAGCTGTATCAATAGATGATACAACCACATCACACTGCTCCCAAACATAGCTTTTCCTCTGGGTAATAGCTGGAATGAAAAATTTTGTGTTTAGCTCAATAGCCCATTGGGTTACTAGAGAGGCCGGCACAAGGATTAGTACCTTTTTCACTAAGCCGCGTATCATGTATTCCTTTAATATTAATCCCGCTTCAATTGTTTTGCCTAAACCTACTTCATCTGCAAGAATGGCTTTTCCATTCATATTTTCTACTACTTGCTTAGCAACCTCCAGCTGGTGCGGCAATGGTATAAGACCCGATAGATGCTTAGGTGCCTGCAGACCCTCAAATTCAGGGATCGTTGTATGATTCTCAACTTCTACCGCTAGTTTATAGAGTTCCCAGTTCCCCCATGGACCGTCCTGCTCAATTCTTGATAAAAAGTCCTCTTGCCATGACGAATCAAATTCAATTTTTACTGTCATAAAACTTCTCCTTTTAAAGCTGTCTTGCTTTTGCGCCTGCTAATTTCGAGGAGCTTCCGCATTTCTTTTAACGAGAAAAATATTACCCATTGCTCAAATAGGTTTCTAATGGTAGGATAATAATAGCTTTGAAAGTTTTGAAATTTGCCACAACCACTTTGTTTATCGAATGATTTTATTAAAGAATAAAGGTTTCATTTTGGATTTAATGCTAAACCTAATTGTTTAGGACGCATTTGCGTATAGTATGACCAATTTGGAAAATTTTATAAATACGGATGATGATAAGGGGAGAGACTACTTTTGTAGCGCCGAAGGAGCAAGCAATTTCTGTTGTGAATCTCTCAGGCAAAAGAACCCTTGTTGGACGTAGCTCTGGAGAGTGCTTCTTAATTAAGAAGCCACCAAAGGGGAAAACCGGTTTTCGGTAAACTTTCAGGTGCAAGGACAGGGATCTTCTCTTTTTATAGGGGGATTTCTGTCTTTTTTTGGTGTGTGGAATGTGCTTGCTTCTGAGCATGGAGCTTTTTGCATTCCATTGGCAAATTTCTAAATTTTTAAAAAGGATAAAAGGGGGACAAGTGAATGTCACAGTTAAAACGTACACCATTATTCGATGTTTACAAAGACTATGGTGCTAAGACAATTGACTTTGGTGGCTGGGATCTGCCTGTTCAGTTCTCAAGCATTAAAGAGGAGCATGAAGCAGTTCGTACAAAAGCTGGATTGTTTGATGTATCCCATATGGGTGAAATTGAAGTGAAGGGTCCAGACAGTCTTTCATATCTTCAAAAAATGATGACAAATGACATCTCTAAACTAAAAGAGTTTGGTGCCCAATATACAGCAATGTGCTACGAAAATGGCGGGACTGTTGATGATTTACTTGTCTATAAATTTGCAGATGATCATTATTTACTTGTAGTCAATGCTTCAAATATTGAAAAGGATTATAAATGGCTTGCAGACCATCTTGAAGGCGATGTAGTAATCGAAAACCTTTCTGACAAGACTGCACAAGTTGCGATCCAAGGTCCATTAGCTGAAGGGGTCCTTCAAAAGCTGGCAAGTGAAACTAATTTATCAGACATCGGTTTCTTTAAATTCCAAAATGAAGTCGATCTAAATGGGAAAAAAGCTCTTGTATCAAGAACAGGCTATACTGGTGAAGACGGCTTCGAAATTTATTGCGATGCCAATGATGTTGTAGCTATTTGGAAGGATATTTTAGAAGCTGGAAAAGAAGAAGGGGTAATCGCTTGTGGCTTAGGTGCCCGTGATACGTTGCGCTTTGAAGCAAATCTTGTTCTTTACGGCCAAGAAATTTCTCCGGAAATTACACCTCTTGAAGCAGGAATCGGTTTTGCTGTTAAAGTGAATAAAGAAGCTGATTTTATCGGAAAAGAAGTTCTTTTAAAACAAAAAGAAGAAGGTTTAACTAGAAAATTAGCTGGAATTGAAATGATCGATCGCGGTATTCCACGCCATGGCTACCCAGTTTTTAAAGGCGAAGAGCAAATTGGAGAAGTAACAACAGGTACACAATCTCCAACTTTAAAGAAAAATATCGGCTTGGCTTTATTAAAGACTGAAAATACTGCTATTGGAACAGAAGTAGAAGTAGAGATTCGCGGAAAGCGCCTAAAAGCAGTTGTGGCAGCGACGCCTTTCTATAAAACAGAGAAAAAATAGGAGAGGAGACAAAATGATGAAACATCGCTATTTACCGATGACTGAGACAGACAAGAAAGAAATGCTCGCTACAATCGGTGTAAACTCAATTGACGAATTATTTAGTGATATTCCAGAAAAAGTTAGATTTAAAGGTGAATATAAGATTAAGCCAGCAGCAACTGAAACAGCATTAATGAAAGAACTTTCGTTAATGGCTCAAAAAAATGCTGATCTAAAGAGCAATACTTCTTTTATTGGAGCAGGGGTTTATGATCATTACATGCCAGTTATCGTTGATCATGTACTTTCCCGTTCTGAATTCTATACAGCCTATACACCATACCAGCCAGAAATCTCTCAAGGGGAGCTACAGGCAATCTTTGAATTCCAAACAATGATTTGCGAATTAACAGGTATGGATGTAGCGAACTCTTCTATGTATGATGGCGGAACTGCTCTTGCTGAAGCTGGAACGCTAAGTGCTGCTCAAACTAAACGCAAAAAGCTATTAATCTCGAGTGCAGTACATCCAGAATCAAAAGAAGTTGTAAAAATGTATGCAAAAGGCCAATTCATTGAGGTCGTTGAGGTTCCGCATAAAGATGGTGTAACAGATATTGATGCATTGAAAGAAATGATCAATGATGATATCGCCGCGGTAATCGTTCAGTATCCAAACTTCTTTGGAAGAATTGAACCAATGAAAGAGCTTGAAGAAATTATTCACGCACAAAAATCATTATTTGTCGTATCAAGCAACCCACTTGCACTTGGAGCGCTAACACCTCCTGGAAAATTCGGTGCAGATATTGTTGCAGGAGATGCACAGCCTTTCGGAATTCCGACAGCATTTGGCGGCCCACATTGCGGTTACTTTGCAGTTACGAACAAATTAATGAGAAAAGTGCCAGGACGTCTTGTTGGACAAACAGTTGATGAAGAAGGACGCCGCGGCTTTGTTCTAACTCTTCAAGCGCGCGAACAGCATATCCGCCGTGAAAAGGCGACTTCAAATATTTGTTCAAACCAAGCTTTAAATGCACTTGCAGCATCCGTAGCAATGACAGCATTAGGAAAGCAAGGAGTTCAAGAAATGGCTTTATCTAATATTCAGAAAGCCAGCTATGCTAAAAAAGCATTTAAAGAAAATGGCTTTGAAGTTGTCTTTGAAGGACCATCCTTTAATGAATTTGTCATTAAGTTAAATACACCTGTTAAAGAAGTGAATCAAAAGCTTCTTAAAAAAGGCATCATTGGCGGCTATGATTTAGGCAGAGATTATTCTGACCTAGCTAATCATATGTTAGTAGCGGTCACAGAATTAAGAACAAAAGAAGAAATTGATACTTTTGTTAAAGAAATGGGGGAGTACCATGCATAAGGATGATCAAGCACTCATTTTTGAATTAAGCAACCCTGGCCGCATCGGTTATAGTCTCCCGGAAATGGATGTTCCGGAAACTGATATTAATGAACTGATTCCAGCGGGCTATTTAAGAGAAGAATTAGCAGAGCTTCCAGAAGTATCAGAGTTAGATATTATGCGCCATTATACGGCTCTATCTACTCGTAACCATGGGGTTGACTCCGGTTTTTACCCGCTTGGCTCTTGTACAATGAAATATAATCCGAAAATCAATGAAAATGTGGCACGTTACGCTGGATTTGCTCATTTGCACCCGCTTCAGGATGAGAGTTCAGTTCAAGGTGCTCTAGAGTTAATGTATGATCTTCAGGAGCATTTAATCGAAATTACGGGTATGGATCAAGTTACACTTCAGCCTGCTGCAGGTGCTCATGGGGAATGGACTGCTTTAATGATGGTTCGTGCGTTCCATGAAGCAAATGGCGACTTTAACCGTACGAAAGTCATTGTACCTGACTCAGCACATGGTACAAACCCTGCTTCTGCTGCAGTTGCTGGCTTTGAAACGATTACTGTTAAATCCAATGAGGATGGACTAGTAGACTTAGAGGATTTAAGACGAGTAGTAGGCGAAGATACTGCTGCACTAATGCTTACTAATCCAAATACATTAGGGCTGTTTGAAGAAAATATTCTTGAAATGGCAGAAATTGTTCACGGTGCAGGCGGAAAGCTATACTATGATGGAGCTAACCTAAATGCCGTTATGTCTAAAGCACGTCCTGGAGATATGGGATTTGACTTAGTTCACTTGAACTTGCATAAAACATTCACTGGCCCGCACGGCGGTGGCGGTCCTGGTTCAGGTCCTGTTGGTGTAAAAGCAGACTTGATTCCATACCTGCCAAAGCCAGTTTTAGTGAAACAAGGCGATCAATACGTATTAGATTATGACCGTCCGCAGTCCATTGGCCGTGTGAAGCCTTATTATGGAAACTTCGGAATTAATGTTCGTGCTTATACGTATATTCGTTCAATGGGTCCAGATGGATTAAAAGCTGTAACAGAATATGCAGTATTAAATGCAAACTATATGATGAGAAGACTTCAAGGTTCTTATGATCTTCCATTTGATAAGCATTGTAAGCATGAATTCGTATTAAGCGGAAAGCGTCAAAAGAAACATGGCGTGCGTACACTTGATATTGCGAAGCGCCTTCTAGACTTTGGCTACCATCCGCCAACTATTTACTTCCCGCTTAACGTGGAAGAATGTATCATGATTGAACCAACTGAAACAGAATCAAAAGAAACGCTTGATGCATTCTGTGATGCCATGATCCAAATTGCGAAAGAGGCAGAAGAGAATCCGGAAATCGTTCAAGAAGCACCACATAGTACGGTTATTGGCCGTCTTGATGAAACAATGGCTGCCCGTAAGCCAGTGCTTCGTTACCAAAAACAATAATATGAACCAAAAAAGACCTCTGCATAGAAATATGCAGAGGTCTTTTGATCGTGTGTTTTTTCAGTATTATTTTGTCTTAATTTTACCAGACCATTTTTTAAATCCGCCTTGAAGATGTGAAAGGTCCTTATACCCTTTGCGATGAAGAAACTGGGCTGCTCTGCCGCTTCTCATGCCACTTTGGCAATATAAATAGACAGGCTTGTCAGGTCTAAGCTCCTTCAAGCGCATTTTCAACTGTGATAGCGGAATATTTCGAGCACCTAGAATATGTCCATTCTCAAACTCATTAGGTTCACGAACATCAATTAGCTGGGCTTTTCGGTAGCCTTCGCGAAATTGCTCTTCTGTCAAAGTCTTGACAATTCTCTTCTGATATAACCAAGTTATTAAGGAATACGTAAGGAATCCGCCTAACATGATTAGAAGGAAATAAAGTGTTTCCAAAATGTCTTTCTCCTTTCGCACTGAAACTTGCCTTCTCTATTATATAAGTGTTCTATCAGACGAGTAAAGGAAATCAGACAAATTCCCTGCAAAAATCATGTTGCTTTGTTTTTTTGCAATTTTTTGATAGACTAAACTCGCATACATATACAATTTGTAAATGAGGTTTGTACGATGACAAAAGAAACATGGCGATTTATTGATACAGGTGCTGGGTCTCCTTCTTTTAATATGGCACTGGATGAAGCACTCCTTGATTGGAATAGTGCGGGGAAGATTCCACCAACCATTCGTTTCTATGGATGGAATCCTGCGACACTTTCGATAGGATACTTTCAAAATGTTGATAGAGAGATTAATATGGACGCTGTTAAACAGCATGGGCTAGGGTTTGTTAGACGGCCAACTGGCGGGAGAGGGGTTCTTCATGAGCATGAGCTTACATATAGTGTGATTGTATCTGAGGAACATCCTCAAATGCCGAAAACTGTTACGGAAGCATATAGGGTAATTTCCGAAGGGATTTTAAAAGGCTTTCAACATTTAGGTATGGACGCATATTTCGCCGTACCAAAGACGGATGAAGAGAGAGAATCACTGAAAAATCCTCGCTCTGCTGTCTGCTTTGATGCTCCAAGCTGGTATGAGCTTGTTGTTGAAGGACGGAAAGTGGCCGGAAGTGCACAAACAAGGCAGAAGGGTGTCATACTTCAGCACGGCTCCATTTTGCTTGATATCGAAGAAGATAAGCTCTTTAGCTTATTTAAATACCCAAATGATCGGGTGAAGGAGCGAATGCAAAGGGCCTTTAAAAATAAAGCTGTTGCGATTAATGAAATTAGTCAAGAAAGAATAACGCTTGAACAGGCAAAGGAAGCATTTCGGATAGGATTTGCCGAAGGGCTTAATATTGAATTGGAGCCATATGAGCTAACAGAAGATGAATTAGCATACGTCAATAAAATTGCAAAAGAGCGCTATGAACAAGATGAATGGAATTTCAAACGATAAAGGCGGGCCAATTGGCACCGCTTTTTGTTCGTTGATTAATTGGTTAATTTCACCATTTGCCTCCTCACCGTATGTTAAAATATTCAGTATAGAAGGGGGAGTATAGGTGTGAAAGAGATTAAAACCATATCCATCATAGGCTTAGGGGCATTAGGGGTCCTATTCGGTCACCATCTATCAAAGAGAATGCCGAAGGGGAATCTAAGAATTATTGCTGACAAGGGACGAATAGAGAGATATCGGAGCGAGCATGTTTACTGCAATGAGGAACGCTGTGATTTTCATTATGTAACACCTGAAGAGCATGTAGACCCTGCTGATTTACTAATTTTTACCGTGAAAAATGACGGACTAACTGATGCAATCCAAGCTTGCAAAAATCATGTAGGGGAACACTCGATTATCCTGTCTGCATTAAATGGAATTACAAGCGAGGCTATTATTGGCGATGCATACGGAATGGACAAGGTTTTATATTGTGTGGCTCAGGGGATGGATGCTGTTAAGGTAGGAAACCAATTGACTTATGATCATATGGGGATGCTCTGCTTTGGTGATAGGGACTCAGATGAAAAATCAATTGAAAAGGTCAGAGCTGTTGCGCAGTTCTTTGACAAAAAGGAAATTCCATATCAAATTATTCCTGAGATGTACAAACATTTGTGGAGTAAATTTATGTTAAATGTCGGTGTTAATCAAACGGTCGCGGTCTATGGAGGCAACTATGGCGAAATTCAAAGACTTGGACAAGCAAGAGAGACGATGATTGCAGCGATGAGAGAGGTAATGGTTCTCTCAGTAAAGGAAGGGATTCATTTAACTGAAGAGAATATCGAGTATTGGTTAAACGTCTTAAGTAAATTAAGCCCTGAGGGTAAGCCATCGATGGCACAGGATTTAGAGGCAAACCGCTTCAGTGAAGTTGAACTCTTCTCAGGAACAGTTTTAGCACTAGGGAGAAAGCATGGGATCTCGACTCCGGTAAACGAAAAGCTCTATAACCGTATCAAAGCAATTGAAAGTGAATATTAAGCTTACGTTTTTATTGGACAGCCTTTTTGAAAGGCTGTCTTTTTGTTTTATTAACCTTTCGTTTTTATTATGACAAATGTCATTTGAAAGAAATGACATTATCCACTAATCCCGCCCCGTTTCCAATTATAGAATAAAGGTAGAAATGACGGAGGTGGAAAAAATGGAATCGATTATTGTACTGGATCATGTTACAAAAACATTTAAAAATAAAAAAGCAGTGAACGATATTTCATTGACAATTAATAAGGGTGAGATTGTGGCTATCCTTGGCCCTAATGGTGCAGGAAAAACAACTACAATTATGATGATGCTTGGGCTGCTTGAACCTTCAGAGGGAAGGATAAATCTTTTTGGCCTGCAGCCGAAGGATAAAAAAGTGCGTGAAAAGATTGGCGCTATGCTTCAAGAAGTAAGTGTCATTGATGCATTAACTGTCAAGGAGATTATTCAATTATTCAGAAGCTATTATCCAAATCCGCTTGGCTTTGAAGAGCTTGTCGCTTTAACTGGTTTAAAGGACGATGAATTGAAAAAGAGAGCTGATAAACTGTCTGGCGGTCAAAAGCGGCGACTCGGTTTTGCACTTGCGATGGCAGGAAACCCCGATTTGTTATTTTTTGATGAACCAACCGTTGGCTTAGATATTACATCAAGAAAACGTTTCTGGGAAACAATTGGCATCTTAAAGGAGCGGGGAAAAACAATCATATTTACAACTCATTATTTACAGGAAGCCGATGATGCTTCTGAAAGAATTATTTTATTCCATTATGGGTCAATCATTGAAGATGGAACGCCTAAGGAAATTAAGGCAAAACTGACAAAGCAGTCTATATCCTTTACAACTTCTGAGAGCATTTCCATCGAAAAATTAAAGCAGTTGCCTACTGTTTCTCATGTATACGAAGAAGGCAACCGTATAATGATCGAGGCTGAAAACACAGATCTTGTGTTGGCGAAGCTGTTTGAACAGAAAATTCAAATATCAGGGGTAGAAATTAATCAAGGTCGACTGGATGATGCTTTTTCACAATTAACGGAAAATAAGGAGGCAATATAATATGAAAGCATTTGGCATGCAATGTAAAGTTGAAATTATTAGAATTCTGCGAAACCCATATTTTGTGTTTTGGTCACTGTTAATGCCCATTCTCTTTTATGCCATTTTTACAAAGATTTTTAATACTGGCATTGAGGATAAACAAGTATGGCAGGCCCATTATTTAATGTCAATGACCACTTTCAGTGTGATGGGTTCAGCTATTATGACATTAGGAATTAGACTTGTTGAGGAGCGGACAAAAGGCTGGTCGATGTTTATGAGAATAACTCCTTTATCTGATCATGCGTATTTTGCTGCAAAAATGATTGGGCAAACAATCATTCATATTTTTTCAATTTCGATTATTTTTATCGCAGGTGCGATCATTAATGGTGTTTCTCTTTCTATAAATGAATGGGTGATTAGTGGACTATGGATATTAGCAGGCTCCTTTCCGTTTCTTGCTCTAGGTACTTTAGTAGGTACAATGAAGCGAGTGGACACGGCATCTGGCATTAGCAATATCATTTATATGGTACTCGCAATTTCGGGCGGGATGTGGATGCCGATAGAAATTATGCCAGATTTTGTGCAAAAGCTTGCAAAGTGGCTGCCTTCCTATAATTTTGGTAATGGCGCATGGGAGATTGTTCGCGGGAACAGCCCTGATTGGAGTAATATGTTAATTTTGGCAGGATACCTGATCGTTTTTATGCTATTATCAGGATATATTAGGAGAAAGCAGGAAGCGGCGGTGTAGCAGATGCCAGTGAAGAAAAAGAAATTTGAGATTTTTCCGGCTAGGTATGGATTTTTCCCGTATATTTTTTTAGTGTATCTGTTTATGCCGGGATACTATATTTATTTTGAGCCTGGAATAAAATTAGTTGCCGGCTTTATGCTGCTAGGATTATTTCTAGTTACATACCGGCAGCTATATCATTATATTGATAACGGTGACAGGACCTATACGATATGGTTATTAATTCAAGTTGCCATTATTTTGATTCTATCAATTTTCTATAATATTAATAATGTGTTTTTGGGCTTTTTTCCGGCTAATTTTATCGGATGGTATCGGGATAGAAAAATATTTTTCAAGGGTCTTATCTTATTTGGTTTAGCAATCATTAGTCCAATTATTATTAGGTTCGGAGAACTTTATCCAAATAATTACTTCTATTTTATTCCTTTCATTGTGATTATGCTTATCTCTCCATTTGGGATTAGGTCAATGGCTAATAAAATGGAGCTAGAAGAGAAGCTAAATGAAGCAAATGAAAAAATAAAGGAACTTGTGAAGCGAGAGGAGAGATTGCGGATTGCTCGTGATTTGCATGATACACTCGGGCATACCTTATCCCTCATTACGCTAAAAAGTCAGCTAGTTGGAAAACTGATAGAGAAAGATTCTAATAGGGCGAAGGCAGAGGCAAAAGAAATTGAAAGGACCTCGCGTGCAGCATTAGCGCAAGTGAGGGAGCTAGTCTCTGATATGCGAACTATTACGGTTGCTGAAGAGCTATTGGAGTCTGAATCGATTTTGGAAGCAGCGGGGATTACGTTCTTTTTTCATGGTGAAACAAAGCTTGAGGGGATTCCTGTATTAACGCAAAATATATTAAGTATGTGCCTGCGTGAGGCAGTTACAAATGTCGTGAAACATAGTAAGGCAAAGAAATGCTTCGTTCATATTGTTGAAAAAGCAGGGGAAATTCAAATAAGCATTCATGATAATGGCAAGGGGATTTCCATAAATAATATGGCCGGCAATGGTTTGAAGGGAATGTCGGAGAGACTACAACTCATTGATGGATCTATCAATATTTCATCTGAAAATGGCACAAAGCTGATCATTTCTGTACCCATTATCGTAAAAGAGAGAGAGGCAGGGAATGTTTCATGATTAGAATAGTGATTGCGGAGGATCAAGGGATGCTTCGCGGTGCGCTAGGCTCTCTGTTGGACTTAGAGGACGATTTAGAAGTCGTTGCACAGGTTCGGAATGGAGAGGAAGCTTTACGGACAATTTTAGCATTTAAGCCGGATGTTTGCTTGATGGATATTGAAATGCCAATCAAAAGCGGGCTGGATGTTGCGGAGGAGTTAAAGAGCCTTGGTTCGGACTGCAAAATTATCATCCTTACGACCTTCGCACGGCCAGGCTATTTTGAACGGGCTGTAAAGGTTGATGTTCATGGTTACTTGCTTAAAGACGGATCCAGTGATGATCTTGCAGAATCTATTAGAAATGTGATAAAGGGAAAGCGTGAATTTGCTCCTGAGTTAATTTTCGGGAGCATGAAAGAAGAAAATCCGCTAACAGAACGTGAGCGAGAAGTGTTGCGAATGGTCGCGGATGGAAAGACAGCGAAGGAAATTTCAGCAGCTCTTTTTCTGTCAGCAGGAACTGTTCGAAATTATATGTCAGAAATCATTAGTAAGCTTCAGGTGAAAAATAGGATTGAGGCGATTAGTATCGCGGAGGAAAAGGGCTGGATTTAAAACATACTAAAAATAGCAGCAAAGACCAAATCCATGGTTTTTGCTGCTATTTTTTTAGTCTATAAATTAAAACTTCCAACAACTTAACAGCATTTGGATAGCATCTTCTAATTCACTTTCACGAATTCCAGCAAAACCAAGAACAATTTGCGGGGGATTCTCATGTTTTTTTTCAAGTGAGTAATGGGATAATGGATAAACCTTCATGGCTTTCTCACCTGCTTTTTGAACTAGTTCCCCTTCACTCATGCCGTTATTAACAACGAGAACGATATGAAGGCCAGAGTGTTCACCAATGATAGAGAGCTTATCTTGATATGGTTTTAATAATTCTACAACTTTTTCGAGTTTACGACGATAAATCTTTCTCATTCTATTTAAATGTCTTTCAAAATCTCCCTCCTTCAAGAACTGAGCTAGAATATGCTGGTCAATTCTTGAGACGGAACATGAATGGTAGAACGGCAATTTCTCTTTATATTGCTGTAAAAGAGGCTTTGGCAGCACCATATAACTAATTCTGATTGATGGCATTAATGATTTTGAAAATGCACCTAAATAAATCACTTTTTCATGAATGTCCATGCTTTGTAAGGAGGGAATTGACTTTCCGCTATAGCGAAATTCACTATCATAGTCATCTTCGATAATATAACGATCTTTCTCAGCTGCAGCCCACTTTAACAGCTTAGTTCGACGGTTTACCGATAATACAGTTCCATATGGAAAGTGGTGGGAAGGAGCTACATAGACAACATTGATGTTTTTATGATTTATTGTTTCTACTTTTGCTCCTTCCTCATCTACTTCAAGAGAATGCACTTCATTTGGAAAGCCCTTTAGTATCTGCAAAATCAAATGGTAACCTGGATCCTCCACACCATAAACCATTTTTTTATCAAATAGAAGAAAGAGCTGTTGCAATAAAATTTCGATACCTGCCCCAACAATTATTTGTTCTGGTGAACATTGTACCCCCCTGGCTTGATACAAATAGTGAGCGATTTCTTGCCGCAATTCCATCTCCCCTTGTAACTCGCCGAGCAGTAGCAAAGAATGATTTTCTTTGGTGATTGTATTTTTTGCGTATTTTCTCCATACGGAAAATGGGAAATTTTCAGTGTCAATTATGCTTGGATGGAAATTGTATTTTATATATTCCTGACTTATTTTTGTATTTTCCTGTAAGGAATGGTTTGTTTGCATATATTCTAAGTCTTCATGCGTCATGACAAAATATCCTTTACGCGGGTAAGCCTCGACATATCCTTCTGCCGTCAATTGCTGATAGGCTGTTTCTACCGTATTTTGACTAATTTTTAAAAAATCAGCTAATTTCCGCTTTGATGGCAGTTTTGTTCCGTATTGTATGCGTCCTTCTATTATTTCTTTTTTAATATATAGATATAATTGGTCATACAATGGTATTTCAATAGATCTATTTAAGTGACATGATAACATTTCCATTTTTATCAAACCTCCGTAATGCTGGGCTGGTTATATTTTATAAAACTGACACTTTCAATACGGTCAATTGCTCTTTATACTAATCAATAGATTCAAAAAATTCAATAGTTTATGAAACGGAATGAGACAGATAACATTTCTAATTATAACTGACCCTATTAAAACATATTAAACTGACACTTTCCAGAAGGTCAATAAATTTTTATACTAATCAATAGATTCATGAAATACAATAGTTAAATGAGATGGAGTGTGAAATATGGAAAAATTATTAGGAACTGAAACTGTAAAAAGAGGCATGGCTCAAATGCAAAAAGGCGGCGTTATTATGGACGTTGTCAATGCAGAGCAAGCAAGAGTAGCAGAAGCGGCAGGTGCCGTTGCTGTAATGGCATTAGAAAGAGTGCCTTCTGATATCCGCGCTGCCGGCGGGGTTGCAAGAATGGCGGACCCTCGTATTGTTGAAGAAGTAATGAATGCAGTATCAATCCCAGTAATGGCTAAAGCTCGTATTGGTCATATTGTGGAGGCAAGAGTATTAGAGGCTATGGGTGTAGACTACATTGACGAAAGTGAAGTATTAACGCCTGCAGACGAAGAGTTCCATTTATTGAAGAGTGATTTCACTGTACCGTTTGTTTGTGGCTGCCGTGATCTTGGAGAAGCTGCACGCCGTATTGGCGAGGGTGCAGCAATGCTGCGTACTAAAGGTGAGCCTGGTACAGGTAATATTGTGGAAGCGGTTCGACATATGCGTAAAGTAAATGCGCAGGTTCGCAAAATTTCTGTGATGAGTAATGATGAATTAATGACAGAAGCAAAAGTTCTTGGTGCGTCTTTTGAAATTTTAAAGCAAATTAAAGAACTAGGAAAGCTGCCAGTTGTTAACTTTGCTGCTGGCGGTATTGCTACTCCTGCTGATGCTGCATTAATGATGGAGCTTGGTGCTGATGGAGTGTTTGTTGGTTCAGGTATCTTTAAATCCGAAAATCCTGAAAAATTTGCAAGTGCAATTGTTCAAGCTACAACTTATTACACTGATTACGATTTAATTGGGAAGCTTTCTAAAGAGCTAGGAGCTGCAATGAAAGGAATTGATATTTCCAAGCTGTCTCTTGAAGACAGAATGCAGGAGCGTGGCTGGTAATATGACAACAATCGGGGTTTTAGGACTGCAGGGTGCCGTTGCCGAGCATGTAAAACAAATTGAAACCTTGGGATTAAAGGCTGTTGTCGTAAAGAAACCAGAGCAGCTTGAACAAATTAATGGACTAATTCTCCCTGGCGGTGAGAGCACAGCTATGCGAAATCTTATCGACCGTTACAATTTTTTCGATCCATTAAAAGAATTCTATACGGCCGGAAAACCCATTTTTGGAACTTGTGCTGGAATGGTATTAGTTGCGAAGAAACTTGTTGGTTCAGAGGAATCCCACCTGCAAATCATGGATATTACTGTAAAAAGAAATGCGTTTGGCCGGCAAGTTGCTAGCTTTGAAGCAAATCTTAATATAGCTGGTATTGACGATCCTTATAAGGCTGTTTTTATTCGTGCACCATTTATTGAAAGTACCGGTGAAAATGTAGAGGTTTTAGCAAAATATGATGAGAGAATTGTTGCGGCAAGAGAAGGGAATGTTCTTGCTTGTGCTTTCCATCCAGAGTTAACTTCTGATACTCGTTTTCTTCAAATATTCGTTAATATGGTAGAGAGTCAGAAGCAAAAAGAAGTACAAATTGGATAAATTAAAGAGGACTCATTTCTTGAAAAACCGCTGACAGAGCGGGAACGTGAAATGTGTTAAGAATGGTAAAAAAAAAGACATTGCCAAGATGGCATTGTCTTTTTTTACGATTATTTTTTCAAATCTTCAATAGAATCGATTTCCATATAAGCGGGAACGACTAGCCCAATTTTTGTCCCTTCCATATTCGGACCTAAGTCTTCGAATTTGCCATCGAATTTTTCATTGTAATCAGCATGTGTGACAGGCAGCCAGGCAGCGACACTTGCGTCTAGGCTTCCGTCAGCAACACCAGCCCATAGTGGGCCTGCTTCGATTTGTCGAAGTGTGACTTCGTATCCGAGGTCTGTTAACACGGTTGAGATTACGTTAGTACTAGCAATTTCACTGTCCCAAGCTACATAACCAAGTGTAATTTTGTCACCATCTACCTTATCTACGCCTTCAGTCCATTCGCTCACTTTATCAGCATTTGCTTCAACCCAAGCTTTAGCAGCCTTTTCCGGATCTTCACCATCTGTTACTTTTACCATTACGTCAGCCATTTCTTCTGAAGTCCAATTGAATTGGTCAAGAAACTTGTAGGCTGCTGGGTGATCATCAGCAAGCCCTAGACGTGCAATTGTATGAATATTCTCTTCGCCACCGTAAACACCTTTAGGATCCTCTAAATATTTTAAATCAAATTTAGAGAATTTCCAATGTGGAGTCCAGCCAGTGATAACGATTGGCTCTTCCTTGGCATAGGCTTTTTTTAATGCAGCAGTCATTGCGGCACCTGAACCTTCAACGACATCCCAGTCATTTAGCTCATATTCCTTAACAGCAGCTTCTGTTGCTTTCATGATTCCAGCACCTGGATCAATCCCTATGATCTTGTAATCAACGCTGTCACCTACAGATTGATTAGAAGCTCCTTTTTCCGCCTTATCTCCGTTATTACCTGCCTCATCTGAACTGCAAGCCGCAAGTCCTAAAGCAAGGACTGGAATCATTAGTGCAGACATCCATTTTTTCTTCATTATAAATTTCCCCCTTGTTTTTTAATTCCTATATTTTGGGTAATCCGATCAAGGATTATGGCAATAACCACAATCGCTAGACCAGCCTCAAAACCTTTACCGATTTGAATTTGTGTAACAGCACGATACACATCAGCACCTAGTCCAGGTGCACCTACCATCGATGAGATGACTACCATTGATAACGCAAGCATAATGCTTTGGTTAATCCCTGCCATAATCGTAGGCATGGCAAGCGGGAGCTGAACTTTGATGAGGCGCTGACTTGTCGTAGAGCCGAAGCTTTCAGTTGCTTCAATAATATCAGCAGGGACTTGTTGAATGCCGAGTATCGTTAATCTTATCGTTGGCGGCATTGCGAATATAACGGATGCAACAACACCTGGAACGACACCAATATTAAAGAAGAAAATAGCCGGAATTAAATAGACGAAAGCAGGCATTGTTTGCATAAAATCTAAAATGGGCGTAACAATCTTTTTCACCCGTTTACTCTGAGAAGCCCATATTCCCGCAGGAACCCCTATTAGAACGGATAGAAACACGGCTGCCAATACTAACGCAAGTGTTTCAAGCATCGGTTCCCAGTAGCCTAAATTATAGATGAGGAACAAGCCAATAATAGTAAACAGTGCCATTCCTTTTGATGATAGCTTCCAGGCAATTAATGCTAATAGAATCATAAATAGATAGAATGGAATAAAACTTAAGCCTGCAACTAGGCCGTCAACAACACTTTCAAGGACTGTAGAAATACTATCGAAAGCAACTTCAAAGGTAATTGTCAGCCAATCAACAAATTGATCCATCCATTTTGCAATCGGCAGTTTTGGCATTACGCTTTCCATTTGATCACCCCTTTATCAGTTTGACTTACAGCCGCTTCCTCTTTTGCTTTTTCAAAATCATTGATTACGTCATTATTTCCCGCTAGGGCGCCAATTACTGCACCACGGACAAGTATTCCTTGAAGCCGGTCATTTTCATCTACAACAGCAACTGGAATCGATGCAGTCGATACTTTATCAAACAAGTTTGTTAACAATGTGTCTCCTGCAACCTTCTGCACCTTTTTATCGAGGATGTTAAACAAGGTTTTTCCATGCTCGGCAGCTGATTTTGCATCGGCTGCATGAATCACTCCAAGGAGAGATTTTTTCTTATCTACTGCGTATATACTAGAAATGCCAAGCTCCCTCATCATTTGCAAGGCAACTCGAGGGCCTTTGTCGATTTGTACGGTTTCCGCTCTTTTCATAACATGGTTTGCAGTCAATACTTTAGACAAGTCAACATCTTCGACAAATCGTTCAACATACTTGTTTGAAGGATTCATTAATATTTCTTCAGGGGTGCCAATTTGAACAATTTCCCCGTCTTTCATTAACGCAATGCGATCGCCGATTCTAAGGGCCTCATCTAAATCATGGGTAATAAATACAATCGTTTTTTCCATTTTTGATTGAAGCTCTGTTAATTCATCTTGCATGTCCTTTCGAATTAATGGATCCAATGCGCTAAAGGCTTCGTCCATTAATAAAATATCCGGATCGTTTGCGAGCGCTCTTGCTAACCCGACCCGCTGCTGCATTCCCCCACTTAACTGATCAGGAAATTGGTTTTCATATCCTTCAAGATTTACAAGTTTTAAGGCATTTAATGCCTTTTGTTTCCTTTGCTCCTTATTTACCCCTTGAATTTCTAAACCGTACTCCGTATTTTCGAGCACAGTCCGATGGGGTAATAAGGCAAATTTCTGAAAAACCATACTGATTTTTTTTCGGCGAACTTCCCTTAGCTCGTCTTTTTTCATTTTCGTTATATCTTTTCCGTCAATCAATACTTCGCCAACAGATGGTTCAATAAGCCGGTTAAGCATACGAACTAATGTAGATTTACCGCTTCCTGAAAGTCCCATAATGACAAAGATTTCTCCGGTATACACATGAAAACTTGCCTTGTTTACACCTACTGTTGCACCGGTCTTTTTTAGAATTTCACCTTTGCTGTTTCCTTCATTTAGAAGCTGTAATGCTTTTTTTCCATTCCTTCCGAATATTTTTGTTACATTTCTCACGCTTAATTTTGCGTTATTATCACTCAAAACCATTCACCTCGTTTATATTCACGCCGAGCATTAAGACTTTTTAATTGTATAAGTTTTAGAAACTAAAGGGCAAAGCCGGTATTCTTTCATATTCATCCGTAAAGTTTGTACAGTAAAAACTGAACGTACTGTACTTAACGTTTCCTTACAATCCCTTTCATTTACTGCCATTTCCATAATCAAAAGCAGCTTTACTTTCAAAAAAAACATGTTAATCTATAAAATGATCAGCCAATTTTCAAAAATAAGGTTTTTCAAATACAGATTAAATAAATTTACATTTATGGATGTGAATGTTTACATGAATGGAAAAGAACAGCTTGAGCATGCGCGTGAGCGTGTTATTGAAACGATTGCTATGAATATGAACTTATACGGTGTTACCGATTCGGTTGGACGATTATATGGAATGTTGTATTTTCACGATCAGCCATTGACTCTAGATGAAATGAAAGAAGAACTCGGAATGAGCAAAACAAGTATGAGTACTTCTGTAAGAACGCTGCTTGAGCTTAAGATGGTAGAAAAGATTTGGAAAAAGGGAATTAGAAAGGATCTATATCAAGCGGAGGAAGATTGGTATCAAACCTTCACCGACTTTTTTACGATTAAATGGAGGGCAGGAATTTCAATGAATGTGTCAGCCATGAAAAAATCATTAAGAGAGCTTGAGTCATTAGTTAACTCTGAGGAAACAGATGAGGAAATTCGTATGGCTGCCAGAATTGATATGGAGAAATTGAAGGATGCACTTCGCTATTATGAATGGCTAAATCGACTAGTTGACAGTTTTGATTCCGGGAAGATTTTTGATTTTATTCCTAAGGATGAAGAGAAATAAACAGAGAATGCAGAGGGTGACTCTTTAACTTTGAGTCATCCTTGTTTTTGTGGAGATAACCAATTGTAGTGATTTGCTCAGGACATGCTTTTTTTTGTGCAGAATAAATGCAAGCCGCGAAATATATTAAATTTTGTCTAAATCTGTCTATTAACTAGGATTATCTTTTATTTTCTCCCGATTCTAGTTTTTTTTGATTTTGACAAAAAAAAATAAACGTGAATCAAACACAATATGTAGTAGTGCAAGAAATATTTTTACTACTATATATAGATTTATTTATTGATTTTAGATTTTTGATATGATACCTTAAGTGTATTAATAAAAACAACTAGAATCTGCCAAATCCTAGTTTCATATTAAAAAATTGAATATCATATTTTGAAGGAGTTGTAAAAATGTCTGTAGCATTAGGACAAAAAATGAGTTTAAATATTGATCGTTTAAACCAGGACATTCGATTATTTCCTCAAGTTCATCCTATCACCTCTGATATGAAAATGACCCACAAAGGGGTCTCCCGTTTAGTTATGCTTGATAGGTATACATTTAAGGATACGGAAAAAATCACCTTAACTAATGGGGACTTTGTCGTACTCACCATCAAAGAAGATCCAAAATTCCCTGCCAGAGGGCTCGGTTACATTGTAGATATTGATTGGGAAAACAAAGCTGCAACAGTTCTAGTGGAAGAAGACTATCGAGGGGTGCTTGATGACCCAGAAGAAGTAAAAACAGGACTCATCAAGAAATCTCTAGATGTCATTGAAAAACCGCTAGAGCTTTTTTATGAGCAAATTGCGAAACGTAACGCAACTGGCTTAGCTTCTGTTGAGGCAACAGAAGAAAAAAGGCAAGAATGGTTCGAAAAGTTCTATCAAGAGCTTTCTAGCTTGAATTTTATTCCAGCTGGCCGTGTTCTTTACGGAGCGGGAGCGGATACGGATGTAACGTATTTTAACTGTTACGTTATGCCGTTTGTCGCTGATTCCCGTGAAGGCATTTCCGAGCACCGCAAGCAGGTGATGGAAATCATGAGCCGAGGAGGCGGGGTTGGAACGAATGGTTCAACATTAAGACCACGCAATACACTGGCAAAGGGCGTGAATGGTAAATCATCTGGGTCAGTATCTTGGCTGGATGATATTGCTAAACTGACGCATCTTGTAGAGCAAGGTGGGTCGCGACGCGGTGCGCAAATGATTATGCTGGCGGATTGGCATCCTGACATTATTGAATTTATCATTTCAAAAATGCAAAACCCAAGAATCTTAAGATTCCTTCTTGAAACGACAAATGATGAAATGATCAAAAAATATGCGAAAGAAAAACTGAAATTTACTCCTTTCACTGAGCAAGAGATTGCTATGTACCAAGGAATAATTAATTATAAAAATATTCCTGGATATGGTGGATTCAGCGAGAAAATTATTCATGATGCAGAAGATAAGCTTGAAATGGGCGGTAATTATTCTGTTCATAATTCTGAATTCCTTACAGGAGCCAACATTTCTGTATGTTTAACAAAGGAATTCATGGATGCGGTTGAGAATGATGCTGAATATGAACTTCGCTTCCCAGATGTAGAAGCTTATGATAAAGAGGAAATGAGCATTTATAATGAAGAATGGCATAAAGTTGGAGATGTTCGTGAATGGGAAAAGCTTGGTCATAAGGTACGAGTTTACCGCAAAATCAAAGCGAAAGAGCTTTGGAACTTAATTAATATTTGCGCTACTTACTCAGCAGAGCCAGGAATTTTCTTCATCGACAATGCTAACGACATGACGAATGCTAAAGCGTATGGGCAGAAGGTAGTAGCAACAAACCCATGCGGAGAGCAGCCTCTCGCACCGTATAGTGTTTGTAATTTAGCCGCTGTCAATTTAGCTGAAATGGCGGATAAAGACAATAAAACAGTTAATTTTGAAAAGTTAAAGCGAACAGTCGAAGTTGGAGTCAGAATGCAGGATAATGTCATTAATGCCACGCCATACTTCTTAGAAGACAATAAAAAGCAAGCCCTTGGCGAGCGCCGTGTTGGTCTTGGTGTAATGGGTCTTCATGACTTATTAATTTATTGTGAGACTGAATATGGTTCTGAAAAAGGCAATGAGCTTGTCGATAAAGTATTCGAAACAATTGCGACAACAGCATACCGTGCTTCTGTAGATCTCGCAAAAGAAAAGGGAAGCTTCCCATTCTTAACTGCTGAAACAGAAAATGAAACAAATAGATTGCGAAAAGCCTTTACTGAGACAGGATTCATGCAGAAAATGCCTGAGGATATCCGAGAAGCTATCCTTGAAAATGGTATTCGTAATTCTCATTTGCTAACCGTTGCTCCTACGGGTAAAAATGTTGCCCCCTACATTTGTAAAAACGTAGCGTAAACTTGGCTATATGCGGGAAACCCTGGCGTATCTTTTGCTACCTCGCCTTGCCAGCGAACAATTAGGTAAAAATGCAAAAGTGTTGACTCAATTGTCTACCAGGCAATCCGCAGGGAAGTCGTGGCTGACCCCTCAACGACTACATGCCGAGCAACCATTTCAAATGGTTGATGATATAGTCTGACCCATATGGCGACATATGGAGCAGGTAATAATAATCCTGCCCTCTAGAAATAGAGAGTAACAATTGTGAGCACAGGAACAATGGTTGGTGTATCAACAGGACTTGAACCTTACTTCTCATTCTCTTACTTCAGAAGCGGTCGTCTCGGAAAATTCATTGAAGTAAAAGCTGATATCGTTCAAGAGTATTTAGATAAAAACAGTCAAGCAGATCCAAATAATCTGCCAGATTGGTTTATAGCAGCGATGGATTTAGCACCTGAAGCACATGCGGATGTGCAATGTATTATCCAACGCTGGATTGATAGCTCTATTAGTAAAACCGTTAATGCACCAAAAGGCTACAGCGTAGAGCAGGTTGAAAAAGTGTATGAGCGCCTGTATCGCGGTGGAGCAAAAGGTGGAACTGTATACGTTGATGGTTCTCGTGATTCACAGGTTCTAACGTTGAAGGCTGAAGAAAACAGCTTTGAAGAAACGAGCTTCGGGAAAAAAGAAAAAACGAAGCAGCATGTTGTGCTTGTTGACACCATCAATGATCTTCGTTCAACAAACGTCATTGGCTCAGAAGTAGGAAACACTTGCCCAGTATGCCGTAAAGGTAATGTAGAAGAAATCGGTGGATGTAATACTTGTACGAACTGCAATGCCCAATTAAAGTGCGGTTTATAATAATAAATTAATGCAAAAAAAGGATAAAAACTTATCTTAATGGGTTCCGGCCCAAAGGGGATAAGCCTTATATGGAATCAATTTCGGGGGTACAAATCGCATCAGATTTAGTACCTCCTTTTTTATGTCCTTTTTCAATTAACAGTGGCAATTGAAGAAATTAATGCGGACAATAAATCCGTTATTTTCATGAATAACGGCACGGGTGTCCTTTCATTTTTGATAGACAACTTGGTAGGCATTGTTTTATTATTTTCTCAACTGTCTGAAGCTTAATCCAATTTTTGCTTATTAATTGCTGGTATTTGAAAAATACATTTTGTCCCCCGTACTAATTTCATAAGCCATCGATTAAAAATGTATTAATACATCGACAGGGGTGGCTGCCATGTATATAGATGGTGTTTTTTCAGGAGGAGGCATTAAAGGTTTTGCGCTAATCGGTGCCTATGAAGAAATCGAAAAGAGGGGTTTCCGTTATAAAAGATTGGCAGGTACAAGTGCCGGATCTATCATAGCGTCTTTAATTGCGGCTAATTATTCAAGTAAAGAGATTTACGAAATGCTTGATGAATTACAACTGGAAAAATTTCTTGATCCACGAAAGACGTATCTTCCTTTTGCCGTTACAAAATGGATTTTTCTTTTTTGGCGTCTAGGCTTATATAAAGGCGATGAGCTTGAGAAATGGTTAGCTGAAAAGCTTGCGGCCAAGGGAGTAAGGAAGTTTTCGGATCTTCCTCCACAAGCGTTGCGTGTCATAGCGTCAGATTTAACGAATGGTCAACTTATCGTATTGCCTGATGACTTAATTAAGTATGAGATTGACCCGGGGTCATTTTCTGTTGCAAAAGCGATCCGCATGAGCTGCAGCCTTCCATATTTTTTCGAACCAGTAAAGCTATATGCTAAACGTAACGCAAATATCATCGTGGATGGCGGCGTATTAAGCAATTTTCCAATGTGGTTATTTGATAAAGATAATGTCAGAAAAGTTCGGCCAGTGTTAGGTGTGCAATTAAGCCATAGTATTAGTGAACATCCCCAGCATAAAATCCGAAATGCGATTCAAATGTTTGAAGCTTTATTTGAGACAATGAAAGAGGCTCATGACTCTCGATATATTTCTAGAAAACATGCTAGTAATATTATTTTTATCCCGACAGAAGGAGTATTAACGACTGAATTTCATTTAACCTCTGAGAAAAAGCAACAACTTGTTGATTTAGGTAAAAAATGTACAAAGCAATTCTTCTCACAATGGAGTTATTAGAAAAAAAAAGATCGAGCCAGTTAAAGCGAAGCTCGATCTTTCTTTTTGCCTTTTTTTCCTTCAATAACAGTTAAATGTGTTGAAGATTTTTTTCTAGTCCTTTTAATGGAAGTTAAAGAACCGGAGTTTGCCTTGCGGCTGCTAACCTTTCCAGCATCGGGCTTATGAAAACGTTTCTTTGATTTCTTTGCTGCTCGAACAAATGCTCGCTGCTCTTGTTTCTTAGGGCTAGCTCTATTAAAACGTTGAAAGATGTAATACACGATAGCACCAACTAATAAAATGACAGCTATTCTCCGCAAAAAACCGGCAGGATTTGTAATCATGCTGGATGTTATTCCTAAAACAGCTAGGAGAACGAGACCAGAGATAACCAATAGTGTAATCCGATTTTTCAAGAAAGCCACCTCCCTATGAGCATGATGAGCATTTTTCCATTCTTTTAAACTTACGAAAATTAAAAAATTAAACGATTTCTTCTGTTTTTAATTGTGCTTCTGAAGCCTTTTCTTTTTCTAATAATTTTTCAAACGATAAAATCGCTACCTCTACTTGATCGTCTTTTGGCTCCTTTGTTGTGAGAAGCTGCAGCCAAAGACCTGGAATTCCCAAATATTTCAATACTGGGACATTTCTGACTTTGTTCGTCAATTGCAGAACCTCGAATGAAATGCCGAGTACTACAGGAATAAGAGCAAGACGGTTGAGGACACGTACATATAATGGTTCAGTTGGTACGAGTAAATATACAAAAACCCCAATAATAACTGTGAATAATATGAAGCTGCTTCCACAGCGGTAATGCAGTCTTGATTGGGCTTGAACATTTTCAACTGTTAGCTCTTTTCCGTTTTCAAAAGCATTAATTACTTTATGCTCTGCACCATGGTATTGAAACACCCTTTTGATGATAGGGGTTAATGACACAAAGTATATATAGGCAAGCAGTAACAGCAGTTTAAAAAAGCCTTCTACTAGGATTTGGGCAAAATGTCCGGGGAAAATAGGCTTAGTCAACTCTGCTAAGAAAACAGGAACAAGAGTAAAGATAAACTTTCCGAAAAGAAAGGAAAGAACACCAACCGCGGCTACACCTAGCCACATAGTTAATTTAGAGCCTTCTTGTTCATTCAATTTTTCATCATCGCTTGGATCCAAATCATATCTTTCAGTTGAAAAGTTTAAATGCTTGGAGCCATTTGCGCTTGCCTCAATAATGGCAACAATCCCTCGAAGAAATGGGATTTTTTTGATTAATTGTAAGGAAGAATTCGATTTGCGGGGAAGCTCGAAATATTCTATAGAGTCGTCTTTGCGACGGACAGCAGTGACATAATGATGCTTTCCACCAAACATGACTCCTTCTACAACTGCTTGACCTCCGTATACAGGCTTTTGATTTTTTGACATGTGTAATTGCACCAACCTAATTTGGACTCGGAATTTAACAGCTAAATAAACAAGGGTGCATTTCAAAATCACCTTATTAGTTCAAAACATAAAGTATGCTTGAAAAACCTTGTTCAAAATGTGAATACGTCTAAAGCTGTATGTACCTATCTTTATTCTACTAGAAATCCAAAAAAACCTCTAGGAATGACTAAATATTTGATCTTAAATAATTTAACTTTTTTAGGAAGATATATTTAATTAAGCAGGGAGCCTTAATTCATTTTGACATGCAAGTGAATAATGGCATAGGGACATAATATAAATGGAGGTGGAAAATATGGCAGAAGATAAACAAACTGATCAAAATCAAAGTGAAAAGCCGATGTCTTTCTTGACGATGGTTATATTAACAGGACTAATTGGAGGGATACTTTGGAGCGGGATTGGTTATTTTGTTCACTTTATTAATTTAACAGAAATACACCCGAAGGTCATATTAGATCCATGGACAATTGGAGATTGGAAGGATAGCTGGCTCGGAACAGTCATTTCCCTTCTGATAATAGGTGTGATCTCTATTGTAGCAGCACTTATCTATTATGCCCTGCTAAGAAGGATGCCTAGTATTTGGGTAGGGGTTTTTTATGGAATTGTTCTTTTTCTGCTAGTTTTTTTTGTGCTAAATCCTATTTTTCCTGGGATAAGCCCTTTCCATGAACTTAAGAGGAATACGATTATTACATCTATATGTTTATATGTATTATATGGTGTATTTGTCGGATATTCGATATCTTATGAAGAGGGCGAAGTGAAATATAAAGAAAGCAGGGAAAATGAGGCGAAATCCTAATGGCTATCATCCTATATGAAAAGGTGAATGATTAAACGAATTTGGTTTTTCATGGTAGTTAAAATAAATTCAATTGTGATAGAATGTTCTTGGTGAATTATTCAGCTGTACATTTACTATTAGAAAATAGGGATATTCAGCTTACTTAGGGGGAGAAGAAAAAATGGAAAAGCTTCAGAAACTTCGATCGGTTCTCGAACGATTAGGCATTGATGGTATGCTGATCACAAGTGAGTATAATCGCCGATATATGACAAACTTTACCGGTTCTGCAGGTGTAGTCCTGATCAGTGGGGAAAATGCACAATTCATTACTGATTTCCGTTATATTGAGCAGGCTTCTGCGGAATGTGAAGGCTATGAAATTGTAAAACATGCAGGCTCCATCCCTGATGAGGTAGCTGAACAAGCAAAGAAACTAGGCATTAAAAAGCTTGGCTTTGAACAGGACCATTTAACTTTTTCTGCTTACAAAGCATATGAAAAGGCAGTAGATGCAGAATTAGTACCTGTATCTGGCGAAATTGAAAAGTTACGCTTGATTAAGAGTGAGGCAGAGATTAAGATATTAAAGGCAGCAGCTGATATAGCGGATGCTGCATATAAACATATTCTTGAATTCATTCGTCCCGGTATAACGGAGCTTGATGTGTCGAATGAATTAGAGTTCTTTATGAGAAAAGCTGGCGCTGCTTCATCTTCTTTTGATATTATCGTTGCTTCCGGCTACCGATCTGCACTTCCGCATGGACGAGCTAGTGACAAAGTAATTGAAAAAGGCGATTTCGTTACATTAGATTTTGGTGCTTATTATAATGGATATATTTCAGATATCACTCGAACTCTAGCAGTTGGAGAGCCTGAGGCCAAGCTTAAAGAGATTTATGATATTGTTCTTCAAGCACAATTACGAGGTATGAATGGCATTAAGCCTGGAATGAGCGGAAAAGAAGCTGATGCTCTTACACGCGATTATATTACTGAAAAGGGTTACGGGGAAAACTTCGGTCACTCCACTGGCCATGGGATTGGACTGGAAGTTCATGAAGGACCAACACTTTCCTTTAAATCAGATGTTATTCTAGAACCTGGTATGGTCGTAACTGTGGAGCCGGGCATATATATCCCTGGACTTGGCGGAGTTCGGATTGAAGACGATACGGTTATTACAAAAGACCATAATGAATCGCTCACTCATTCAACAAAAGAACTAATCATTTTATAATGTAAATAGCTTTAAAGTACGCCCTTTTTGGCGAATGAGCTAGCAAAGACATGTTAGACAATTAGGAGGATTTTTTAATGATTTCTGTTAATGATTTTCGTACAGGCTTAACGATCGAGGTAGATAACGGAATTTGGCGTGTAATGGATTTCCAACACGTAAAACCAGGGAAAGGTGCAGCTTTCGTACGTTCAAAACTGCGTAATCTTCGTAATGGAAATGTTCAGGAAAAAACGTTCCGTGCGGGTGAAAAAGTTGCAAAAGCACAAATTGATAATAGAAAAATGCAATACCTATATGCTAATGGGGACCAGCATGTTTTTATGGACAATGAATCATATGATCAAATTGAATTACCGGCATCTGCCATTGAGTATGAATTGAAATTTCTTAAAGAAAACATGGAAGTTCATATTTTGATGTATAATACTGAAACTTTAGGAGTGGAGCTTCCAAATACAGTTGAGTTGGAAGTAATCGAGACAGAGCCAGGTATTAAAGGGGATACAGCTTCTGGCGGTTCTAAGCCGGCGAAGCTTGAAACGGGCCTTATCGTTCAAGTGCCTTTCTTCATCAACCAGGGTGATAAATTAATTATCAATACTGATGAAGGCTCATACGTATCTAGGGCGTAAATAAATGAATCTGAAAGGGGTCATTCCTATTAATGGCCCTATGCTGTAAATGATTTCCACTTGAAGTTTTCGTCCATATTACGTATTATAAGTATATAGAAGCTGCGTTGTACGCTTGTATATGAAGTTTCAACCTTTATATTTTTTAAGGGAGTTCAATACCATTACTTGAAAAACATGCCTCCAATGAGAGGACGTTTGGGCAGTAATTGCGGACACCCACCTGGAGGAGCAGGTATGAAACTCCATATAAATCGGCGGCAAAGGCGGCTATACATATGGATACTTAAGCAATAACCACTCGGTTATTGCTTTTTTATGTTTATGGAAGGTAAGAATATTCAGCTAAAATCTCACTGCTCATTTCTAATGTGCCTGGCTGAATTGCCGTGGCAACTTCACTTTTAACGAAAGCGGCTGTATGAATCGGAAAAGGTTCTCCGCGCTGCAGCCCCATTTCCGTTATTAAAATAGGGGTATTATTCAGTTGAACTCCTAAGGTTTTTGCAATCGCTTCAGCCTTTTGAAAAGAATTGATAACAGCAATAGCTAATGCCTGTTGTTCATATTGGATTGGATTACTTACAGAAAATTTAATGCCTGTGATAATATTGGCTCCATTTTTTACTGCCGTATCAACGACTAATCCCGCCTTCTCTATATCACCAATCGTAATAAGCAGGAGATGTTCTACTCTGTAACCCCTGAAGGTTTGTTTACCTTCTATATAATCATATTGTGGAAAAATGGAATAATTCACCGTTCGTATTTGCTCATCGTGAATGCCTATTGAATTTATGGCGGTTTTTATGTTACCTATTGTGGCAGCATTATCGTTTTGAGCTTTCTCTAATTGAACATCTTCTGTCGAAACACCTAATGTGATTTCTGCTCGATTTGGCGCCGCAGTTACCTTTCCTATGCCGGAAACTCTGATGATATTTTTCTTTCTTCCACCGGCAGGAGGTGTTCTAAAGGATGGCTGTTGATAATACATCATTTTCCCTCGCTTTCCGTATATTGGGATTTGTAAATGTATACGGCTATAGGAAATAGAACATTCGAACAATATTTTTTACTCACCATTCATATCCCATTAATTCAGCAATTTTCTTAGGGATATCCGTATTATCTAGCACACCATTAAAAACCTCTGCACCCTTTCCAAATGCAAATAGCGGGACTGGATTGGCGGTATGACCTCCTGTGGAACTTATGGACCGTATGGATGAGTCAACGATTCCCGCATGGTAATGTTTAGCTATTATACTTCCTAATACCCAAGCTGCCTGATGCTGAGGGTAAACAACTCCTTGTACATTCCTTACCCTATCATTCAACTGAGTAATTTCATTAGCAGTTAATTCGATATTTGCATATTTTTTTACCGTGTTTTGAACACTATTCGGTTCAAACTCCAATGAATTAGTTTTTCTGATAAACTTACTAACCATATATTCAGGTGTGGCCTTCACTTCTTTAAGCCCTTCAATGTTTAGCGGTTCTGTCGCAGAAATTCCCATTGTTTCATGGTCAGCAACAACGAGGACGAGTGTGTTTCCTTCCTTTCTTGCCCAATTCACGGCATATTTCACAGCATCGTCAAATTCAATGACTTCCTTCCAGACACTTGTTAAATCTGCTGCATGTGAGGCATGATCAATGCGTGCTCCTTCAGACATTAGAAAAAAACCCTTTTCTTCTTTAGCTAAAAATTCAATCGCTTTTTCAGTCATTTCTTTTAAGCTTGGTTCTTGGCTGGTTAAAAATTTTCGATCTAATTTAAAACTCATATAAGAAGGATTGAATAAACCAAGCATTCTCATGCCTTTCGCTGCTAATAATTCATCACGATTAGAAACAAAAGTATACCCTTCATGAATAGCCTCTTTTATCAAATCCCTTCCATTTTGGTGGTCTGCCCGAAAGAAATCAGCCCCTCCACCTAACAAAACATCTACTTCATTTTTAAGCTGCTGGTGAGCAATCTCATCTTGGCCAGTCCAACGGTTTTTGACACTGGCAGTAAACGCTGCTGGTGTTGCATCTGTAACTGTATTAGTAGAGATCACACCTGTTTTCTTTCCATGATTCTTAAATACATCAAGAATACTGTCAGATTCATGCCCATTTGCTGTTACACCGATCATTCCATTATTTGTCTTTTTCCCAATAGCTAAAGCGGTTCCCCCGGCAGCCGAATCAGTAACGGCATTATTATATGAAGACGTATGGACAAGAGAAACAAATGGAAGGGATTCAAGAAAAAGCCGACCCTCTTTCCCATATTCCATTTGTCTGGCAACCTCAATTTGCCCTATCCCCATCCCATCCCCAATTAAGAAAATGACATTTTTGGGGGCGGAATCTATTTCCCTGACTATAGGATGCTCACTTCTTCCTGCATAACTATTAGAGTGAAAACTCAGTCCGATCACGATAATAGTTAGAAAAAGGCTAAATATATTTTTTCTCATTATTCTTTTGTCTCCTTTTGGATCATTTCTTTTATTTTTTGTGAAATCAGCACTTAATACTCAGATAAAAAGATTAAATAAAGTACAACACATTAAATCAAAGTCATAATGTTTCAACGCAGGCATACATTTTAAATAGAAACATGCTAGTCCAAATAGAAAAGCGGAGAGCACCCGCTAAGTAGGAACACAGACTAAAAACGCCACGTCCTGTGGCAACGTCTGCATGACCCGTATCCTGCGGGCCTCAAGCATAAGACAAGCCAGCGAGAAGGTTGTCCTTTAACCTTCTTGATGGATTGGCTTATGACTTCGAGCCGATGGTGCTCGAAGCTAGACAGGAAAAGTGGAGAGCACCCGACTAGGAAAAGCCATATAGGAGGATCAACGCATTGGAAACGATTCTAGCTTTTTTACCGAAAAATATTTCAGAAAAAATGATGCATATTTCCCCTCCACAATTAAATGAATTGGAAGAGATACGTGTACGAATTAATCGCCCGCTTGAATTAACGATTAAAGGAAAACCACAATTTCTACCCTATGTTGTAAAGCAAGAGGATGCTCTGAATTTGTTAAACAAGATTAGCCATTTTTCTATTTATACCCTTGAGGAAGAATTACGCAGGGGTTATATCACGATTGAGGGCGGACATCGTGTCGGTTTAGCAGGAAAAGTCATCCTAGAGAATGGAAGTGTAAAGGCTATAAGAGATATTTCTTCCTTTAATATCCGTATTGCCAGAGAACAAATTGGGATAGCAGATAAATTGATTACGAACTTGCTAGAAAATGGCTCTTGGCTTCATACGATGATCATTGGACCGCCGCAAACGGGAAAAACAACATTGCTTCGTGATATTGCAAGAATCATTTCAAGCGGCGACAAAAATAATCGGTTTGCAGCCTACAAGGTTGGAATTATTGATGAGCGATCTGAAATTGCAGGAAGCGTGAATGGCATTCCTCAAATGACATTCGGTCCGCGAATTGACGTTTTGGATGCTTGCCCAAAAGTGGAGGGCATGATGATGATGATTCGTTCAATGAGTCCTGAAGTACTCATTGTTGATGAAATCGGGAGAAAAGAAGATGCAGAAGCGATCATGGAGGCTGTGAATGCAGGAATTAAACTCATCATGACAACACACGGAAACTCCTTAGAAGAAATACGAAAGAGGCCCACGATGAAGCCTGTCCTAGAAATGGGAATATTTCAGCGGTTTATTGAGTTAAATAGGAAAAATGGCCCTGGAACTGTAGCTGGCTTAAGGGATGGGAATGGAAAAGGGATTATAAATGAAGTGAGAGTGACCTAAATGATGAAATTAATTGGTGCCGTCTTTATTATCGTTGCCACGACATGGGCTGGTTTTGAAGCATCTAGGCATCTGCATGAACGGCCTCGCCAGCTTAGGCAGTTGAAATCAGCCTTACAGTCATTAGAAGCTGAAATTATGTATGGGCATACTCCATTGCATGAAGCGGCAAGGAGGCTCTCGGTTCAATCGGCAAAGCCATTATCCTGGTTCTTTGAAAATTTCGCAATAAAACTAACAAATACTGAAACAACGGTAAGGGATGCATGGGAGCAAAGCCTAAAGGAAATTTGGAAGATGACCGCTTTGAAACAAGGCGAGTTTGAAATAATGAAACAATTTGGAGAAACATTAGGCCGCCATGATCGAAAGTCGCAGCAAAAGCAAATCATGCTGACATTATCTCACTTAGAACGAGAAGAGAACGATGCCTACGACAAACAAGCCAAATATGAAAAGATGGTGAAAAGTCTAGGATTTCTATCAGGATTGTTATTAATCATTTTATTAATGTAAATGACGGAAACACTTACTTGGAGCGAAGCATGCTGCTTGATTTTCATAGGAGGGAAAAGGATGGGCCTTGAGGTTGATATTATTTTCAAAATTGCGGGTGTCGGAATTGTTGTCGCTTTTCTGCATACCATTCTCGATCAAGTTGGAAAAAAGGAATATGCCCAGTGGGTGACACTGTTTGGATTTATTTATATTTTGTTCATGGTTGCCTCCATTGTAGATGACCTATTTCAGAAAATTAAATCGGTGTTTTTATTTCAGGGCTAAGGGAGGTCTTTGCCATTGAAATTATGCAAATAGTCGGAGTCGCACTTGTAGCAACCTTTCTTGCATTAATTGTAAAGGAACAAAAGCCAAACTTTGCTTTTTTGCTCATTGTATTTGTTGGCTGTGCGATTTTTCTTTTTTTAGTCGATCAAATTTATGCCATTATTCACATGATTGAAAGAATTGCAGTCAATGCAAAAGTGAACATGATCTATATTGAAACGATCTTAAAAATTATTGGCATCGCTTATATTGCTGAATTTGCGGCTCAAATTACGAAGGATGCAGGACAAGGAGCAATTGCTTCAAAAATTGAACTAGGGGGAAAAATTCTTATCCTGGCAATGGCAATTCCGATATTAACTGTCATGATTGAAACGATTATTAAAATGATACCTAGCTAAATAGATGTGCGGCATTTTTCTTAAATGAGGTGTAACGGATGGAGCAACGGCTGCAGAAAATATTATTTCTCAATCTACTATTCTTCTTTTTACTAATACCAAGTGTACAAGCCTCTCCGCAAACAGAAGAAGTAAATAAAACAGTAAGTCCGCAAGCGCTTGTTAATGCTCAGTTGGATTCTCTCAATATAGATGAATTAAAAAGCTTTTGGGAAAAAATCAGCAGTGAGTATGGAGGTTTTTTGCCTGAAAGCCAAAAAGGAAGTCTATATGAATTTCTAAAAGGAGAGAAGAAATTTTCCTTTAAAGACTGGTCATCAGGGTTCTTGAAATTTATCTTCCATGAATTTATTGTCAATGGAAAACTATTAGGATCACTAATATTACTAACAATATTCAGTATGTTTCTGCAATCTCTGCAAAACTCCTTTGAAAAGAGCACAGTCAGCAAGGCTGCTTATGCAATCGTATTTATGGTTCTAATCATCTTGGCATTAAACAGTTTCCATATAGCCATTAGCTATACTCAGGAAGCAATTGATACGATGATTTCCTTTATACTTGCGCTTATTCCTTTATTGCTCGCTTTAATCGCCTCGTCAGGGGGGCTTGTATCCGCTGCATTTTTCCATCCAGTCATTCTATTTTTAATGAATATGAGCGGTTTATTAATTCAATATGTTGTATTGCCTTTAATGTTTCTATCGGCATTGCTCAGTATTGTCAGTGTCATGTCTGATCACTACAAGGTGACTCAGCTCGCAAATTTATTGCGAAATTGGAGTATTGCCCTGCTTGGTCTGTTTTTAACAGTATTCTTAGGAGTTATTTCGGTTCAAGGAGCTTCTGCTGCTGTAACAGATGGTGTGGCAATTAGGACGGCTAAATTTATTACCGGCAATTTCATACCGGTGATCGGCAGAATGTTTACAGATGCTACAGATACTGTCATTAGTGCCTCTGTCTTACTAAAAAATACAGTAGGAATTGCTGGAGTAGCCATCCTAATTCTAATTGCGGCATTTCCCGCAATCAAAATTCTCATGATTGCGTTTATATATAAATTTGCGGCTGCTATTTTACAGCCTTTAGGCGGCGGGCCTATTATCTCCTGCCTTGACATTATTAGTAAAAGTGTCATCTATGTTTTTGCTGCACTAGCTGTTGTTTCCCTCATGTTCTTTTTAAGTATCACTGTAATCATTGCAGCTGGAAACTTGACGATGATGGTCAGGTAGGGGGTAAGCGAAATGGATTTTATTAAAGAATGGATTACAAATATTATTTTATTTGTCCTATTAGCCACAGTGATCGATATGCTGCTTCCAAATTCAAATCTGCAAAAGTATACAAAAATGGTGACAGGGCTTTTACTGATTGCCGTTATATTAACACCAGTATTAAAGCTCATTTCAAATGATTTCGAAAAAGTGCTTGCTTCTGTACCAGCAATAGAAGGTCCGGGAGAAAAAAACTTAGAAAATTCAATTGAAATGAAGAAAAGAGAAATACAAGCCTGGCAAGATGCATATATTCTAGAAGACATGGCTGTCCAATTAGAAAAGCTAGTGGAAGAGGAGCTGATGGCACAGTATCAATTAGAAATTTCAAGAATTGATGTTGAAGTTAATGAAAAAGCCGATAACACTTTCCCGGAAAACCTTCAAAAAGTAACAGTGCGTTTGAAGGCTAAAGACGAAAAAAAGGAAGCTGTTGAAGTTGTTAAAAAAGTCGAAATCAATGCGCGGGAATCTCTTCCTTCGAACAGTCCAAACAGCGGAACTGAAAAAATCACCTCTCTATTAGCGGAAAAATGGAATGTGAATGAAGAAAAAATTGAAGTTCGGGTAGAAGGAGGGAAGTTAAAAAAGGATGGATAAAGATAAAGGGCCTTTTACATTATTGAAAAAATGGCTTTCTAAAGACGATCAGCCTGATAAAAAGCCTGGGAAGTATCAATATTTGCTTCTTGTCCTCCTCTTTGGGGCAGCCATTATGCTAATTAGCAATATGTTCTTTAATGATAAGTCTTCAAATGCAAACATACCTGTCATGAATAATCAGCAGGAAGCGAATGAGGAAGAGGATGTACCAGCATTTGGCCAAAAGAAGAAGGCAGGCAATGACACGATTGCTGCTTATGAAAGGGCATATGAAGCCCAGTTGAAGGAAGCACTCGATGCCATCATTGGTGTAGAGGATGCGACAGTAGTTGTTAACGTTGATGCGACTGAAGCGAAGATCCTCGAGAAGAACAGAACTAGCAAGACTCAAGTTACAGACGAAACCGATCGTGAAGGCGGAAAGAGAAATGTCGAGGATATTTCAAATGAAGAGCAGCTAGTCATTACAAGAAGAGGAGAAGAAGAGGTTCCAATTGTAATAGAAACAAAGAAACCTAAAATTAGAGGGGTTCTGGTCGTTGCAAAAGGGGCTGATAATATACAAGTAAAAAAATGGATTATAGAAGCAGTAACGCGTGTCTTGGATGTACCTAGCCACAGGGTTGCGGTAATGCCAAAAAAAACTAAGGGGGATTCATGATGTTATTAAAAAAACAAACAGTCTGGTTATTAACGATGCTGAGCTTAGTCGTAGTCTTGTCGGTGTATTATATTACCTCACCTGAGCAAAATGGTCAGAATTTGGCCAATTCGCCTGAAAAAGCTGAGCAGTCAAATGAACCAGCAGCAACAGAGAATTTAGACGATAGCGAAGTCATTACCTATGCATCTGGTGATGAAATGTTTGAAGCTTTACGCCTAAAGCTTAATGATGAGCGCAGTAAAATGATTGAAGAGTTATCAGCTAAGATGGCCAATACCCAGCTTCCTGCTGAGGAAATCAGCGCCGCAAAAGATCAGATTGACCAGCTGGATGCCCTTGCTAAAAAAGAAGAAATGCTTGAAATGTTAATTCGCTCAATGGATTACGAAGATGTACTAGTGCGTGCAGAGGGGAAAAATGTCCGTGTGACTGTAAAAGCGAAAGAACTTTCCCGTTCAGCTGCAAACGACATTATTCGTGAAGTAAATAACGAAATTGGCGGTCTTCAAGCAGTTACAGTTGAGTTTAAAGCTCCAAAGTAAATAAATTTGATAGATTCAAAAATAGCGGAACCCATGGGGCGCCGCTATTTTTCCTGTAGCTTAATTAACTCTTCCATTGATTTATTTGCATTTGCTGCAGCATGAACCAAATGCTCATGGTGTTGTGTCTGTAAACCGACTGTTGCGGAAAGCTCTTGTAAAGCTGAACAAGTTTGTTCAATCACAGAACTAAATTCGTTAACAGACTTACTGATGGACTTAGAAGATTCATTAATATCTTTCGTAAGGGAATCATAATTTGAAATATCATCTTTTAGATGACTAAACTTTTGATATACATCTAGAAATGCGACATGTGTTTCATCTGAAAGTGTAAGATTACTGCTGACTTTATTTCCTGCTAATTGAACATTATTTTTCGCTTCATCTGTATTCATCATAATTCTATTAAGATTGTCTGTTATTTGTTTTGCTGTTTTTCCAGTTATATCTGCTAGTTTCCTTACTTCCTCAGCTACGACAGCGAAGCCCTTTCCACTTTCCCCAGCCCTTGCAGCTTCTATCGATGCATTGAGTGCCAATAGATTCGTTTGCTCTGCTATTGCACGAATGCTGGCTGAAAAATGGGAAGTTTCATTCACAAGGTTTGCTAGTGAAGAAATTTCATTATACACTTTATGCATCTCATTATAGGAGTGCTCTAAATCTTTTCTTAGATGATGAACGAGAGAACGTCCCTTTTCTGTGATCTGCTCAGCTTCAATAGAATCATTATGGAGTTTTTCTATAAGCATACTTGCACGATCTGTTAGACCATTAGCACGCTCAAGAGAATGGGTAATGTCAAGGACAGTATCAGTTTGGAATTGAATGCCAGAGGAAATTTCTGCAATAGAATGGCTCATCTCTACTGCTGCCTCATAATTTTCCCGACTCATTTGTTTCACATTTTCAATCATGGAAAAGAGGTCTGTTGAACTGTTTTGAACTGTCTTTTTTATTTTAAAATTATTTTCTAATAATAATTGGGTCTCAATTTGTGCCGAAACTATATGTTCCGATAGTTTATTAGATAAGGTTAGTTGGAAAAAAAGCAGAATAGTTACAAGAAAATAGAGTAAATAAATGGTTACATAATTTTTCATTTCAAGTAGCAGTTGACCGTGATGTAAAAAAGTGAAAACCGTTATCACCGCCAAGCCTAGAACAAAAGCAAGCAAAAGGATAGTTCGCTGCATATAAATAGCGGCCGTGGCAACAACTAAATAAATTAAAAAATAGGCTGTCGGGGATACACTATTTTCCATTATGACAAATATTACGATTGAAACTATTAGAATAGCTAAATATGGAATGAGGGATATTCCTTTTTTAAAATAATGCATGATAGAAACGATTCCGACTCCTGCTCCACCTGCAATAATAATGGAAAGAATGACTGCCAAATCCTTCTTCATCACAATATCGACAATGGCAGCAAGAACGACACATACTAAGGCTGCTTTGATAATTAAGGAATTTTTTCGAATCAAATCTTCTCTTTTTATCTCATGTATCGAACTCATTTTCTAATCTACCCCTCTATTCCTAGTTCATTTGAATTATTATTTCGCTATTTTATTTGAAATTCCTCTGAGGAAATTCACGAATTTTTAACATATCGCTAGAAAATGTGGAAAAAATTCGTTGAGAAAAGGGTAATTGGGCATAATTATTATTCATAGTCGTAATACATTATTGAATTTGAATAAGATTTTATCGTATGATATTAGTAGTTAGTCATAAATTATTCTACGGGTTCATTATTCATCAGGTGAATTAGCCAGGAATATATGAACTCAAGTGAAAACAAGGGGTGCCCAATATGTTAAAAGTACAAGAAATTCGTGAGCTTATTAAGCTTGTCGATCAGTCAAATATTGATGAATTTGTATATGAGCATGAAGGATCGAAAATAAAAATGAAAAAGAATACGGCTGAAGCAGTTGTTGTTCAGCCAGCGAAGATTGCAGTTCAGGAAGTTCAAGTTCCACAGCCAGTACAAACTGCTGCTGTTCAACAGGTTCCAGTTGAAACTGCTGTTCAAGAACCTTTTAAGGAAGCAGAGGCTAATACGAAGAACCTACATAAAATTGTTTCTCCAATGGTTGGAACATTCTATCAATCCTCATCACCAGATTCAGATCCATATGTAAAGGCGGGTTCTAAGGTTTCTAGTGACTCGATTGTTTGTATCGTAGAAGCAATGAAGCTATTCAATGAAATCGAAGCTGAAGTCAATGGGGAAATTGTTGAAGTTCTAGTGAAAGATGGCCAATTAGTAGAATACGGCCAGCCATTATTTTTAGTAAAAGCAGAATAAGGAGCGGTAACAGGATGATTAAAAAACTGCTAATTGCAAACAGAGGAGAAATCGCTGTTCGAATCATTCGTGCATGCCGCGAAATGGAGATTGAAACGGTCGCCGTTTTTTCTGAGGCTGACAAGGATGCGCTTCATGTCCAGCTTGCTGATGAAGCCTATTGCATTGGGCCGACAGCGTCTAAAGATAGCTATTTAAATTTCACCAATATCATTAGTGTCGCAAAGTTAACAGATTGTGATGCAATTCATCCAGGGTATGGTTTCCTAGCGGAAAACGCAGATTTTGCTGAGCTATGCCGTGAATGCAATATTATTTTCGTAGGTCCAACGCCTGAGGCCATTACGAAAATGGGAACGAAGGATATTGCAAGAGAGACAATGAAGGAAGCAGGTGTTCCAATTGTCCCAGGTTCGAATGGAATTATTAAGGATATTGAGGAAGCTAGAGAGCTTGCTAACAAGATTGAATATCCGGTTATTATTAAAGCAACAGCAGGCGGCGGCGGAAAAGGAATACGTGTAGCCCGTAATGAGCAAGAGCTTGTAAAAGGAATTACTATAACCCAGCAGGAAGCTTTAACGGCTTTCGGCAATCCAGGCGTGTATTTAGAGAAGTACATTGAGGATTTCCGCCATGTTGAAATTCAAGTTCTAGCTGATACATTCGGAAATACAGTTCATCTTGGAGAAAGAGATTGCTCGATTCAAAGACGACTGCAAAAGCTATTAGAAGAAACACCTTCCCCAGCATTAGATGGGGAAACACGTGAAGAAATGGGAAATGCTGCAGTAAAAGCAGCAAAAGCAGTTGATTATACAGGCGCTGGCACGATAGAATTTATTTATGATTACCGAAATCGTAAATTTTACTTTATGGAAATGAATACTCGGATTCAGGTTGAGCATCCAGTTACTGAAATGGTAACTGGGGTTGACTTGATTAAGGAACAGATTAAAGTTGCGTCAGGTGAAAAGCTGAATTTTACGCAACAAGATGTTACTTTTAGCGGGTGGTCAATTGAATGCCGAATTAATGCTGAAAATCCAGAGAAGAACTTTATGCCATCAGCAGGGAGAATTAATATGTATCTTCCTCCAGGCGGTTTAGGAGTTCGTGTTGATTCCGCTGCATATCCGGGGTATATGATTCCTCCTTATTATGACTCTATGATTGCAAAGGTAATCACCTATGGGGCAACAAGGGACGAAGCCATTGCCCGAATGAAAAGAGCGTTAAGCGAATTTGTTATTGAAGGTGTGCACACGACTATTCCGTTCCATTTAAAGCTTCTTAGTCATGAAAAATTTGTGGATGGTCAATTTAACACTAAATTCTTAGAAATGTATAATGTTATGCAGAAAGAAGACTAATTGGAGGTGCTGAGGTGAACGAGAATATTCTGGAAATGAGTCATGAGAATAGTGGATTAGGCAAAATTGAAATTGCTCCGGAAGTAATTGAAGTCATTGCTGGTATCGCTGCGTCAGAAGTAGAAGGAGTGGCGCAAATGCGCGGCAACTTCGCTACAGGCGTTGTAGAACGATTAGGAAAGAAAAATCATGGCAAAGGTGTAAAGGTTGAGCTTTCTGAGGACGGTATTAAGGTAGATGTATATTGTTCTATGGTATTCGGCATCTCTATTCCAAATGTTGCCCAGAAAATTCAAGACAATATTCGGCAGGCATTATTGAATATGACTGCACTAGAAGCACAAGAAGTAAATGTCCATGTTGTTGGAATCGTTTTTGAAAATCAAAAACAAGCAGTGGAATATGAGCAGGAAATGTAATTGAATATGAAAAGGCCAAAGACGCCAAATTTGTCTTTGGCTTTTTTACTTGAATCTTCTTTACATAGTTTAAATTTATTCTGTTTTCTGCTAGAGTAATGGTGGGTATAGGTATTGGCTTAACGGGGGAAAAATTTTTTCTTACTCAGTGCTTATTGGACATACTTGTGCTATGATTTAAAATGTATTTTTTAGAGAAGTAAATGGCATAAATGATAATAGCCCATGTAAGTATAAGAAAATTGAGCGTTAACTGAATCTTTCCCTGTTAAAGGAGTTAATAATAGATGAAACGAAGAACAGCAAGAGAAAAAGCATTACAAGCCATTTTTCAAATTGATGTAAGCGAAGTAGATCCAGCCTTAGCCATTGAACACGTTTTAGAGGATTCACCAAGCAATGAATTTCTCAATCAGCTTGTCAATGGAGTTGTAGAAAACAAAGTAACAATTGATGAAACAATTAAGAAAAATTTAGAAAATTGGACATTAGAAAGATTGGGAACTGTAGATCGAAATCTTTTAAGACTATCCGTTTATGAGCTATTATTTTGCACAGATACACCACAAAATGTCGTTATTGACGAGGGAATTGAAATTGCAAAATTATATGGGGATGACCAGTCGAGCAAGTTTATAAATGGAGTTCTTTCCAAGATTAAACAGCAGCTTTGATGATTCAGCAGGTTCCTTTATTAATGATTAGGGGGAAGATGACATGACTGTGAATTTGATTGATGGAAAAGAAATAGCTAGACAAAAAAAATCCTTTATTGCTGAAGAAGTAGAAAAATTAAAAAATGAAGGCATTACTCCGGGACTTGCGGTGATTTTAGTCGGCAATAATCCAGCATCCAGAACATATGTCACGAGTAAAGAGAAAACGTGTAAGGATCTTGGAATGCATTCTGAGTTAATTGAGCTGCCTGAAGGGGTAAGTGAAGAAGAGGTCCTTGGGAAAGTAATAGAACTTAATGAGAACCCAAATATTCATGGGATTCTAGTCCAATTGCCTTTGCCTAAACATATTGATGAAGTGAAAGTAATTGAAACAATTTCTCCAGATAAAGATGTTGACGGTTTTCACCCTGTTAATATTGGAAGAATGATGACAGGCCAGGATGCGTTTCTACCATGTACCCCATATGGTGTAATGGAAATGCTTGATTTTATTAATGCAGATATTTCGGGCAAGCATGTAGTTGTCGTTGGTCGCAGTAATATTGTGGGAAAACCGGCAGGCCAGCTGTTCCTAAATAAACATGCAACGGTTACATATTGTCATTCCAAAACAACAGATTTGAAAGAATTTACTAGACAAGCAGATATTCTTGTGGCAGCTGTTGGGAAGGTGAATTTCATAACGAAGGAGCATGTGAAAGAAGGTGCGATCGTTATTGATGTTGGAATTAACCGTAATAATGAAGGTAAGCTGTGCGGAGACGTGGACTTCGATGAAGTGAAAGAAGTAGCAAGCTATATTACACCTGTACCAGGCGGTGTAGGTCCAATGACGATTACGATGCTTATGTCCAATACATTAAAGGCCGCTAAGTCCATTCAGCAAAAATTGCAAAGTAAAAATTAATAAATTGTCTAGCTTCTGCCCTTTTCAAATGATGCTTTAGTCCTCTTACACTGCACGCTTTTTACGTGACGGTTTGAGAAACTAAATCTATAATGAAAGGGCAGTTTTGTTGTGGTAACAACTCTAAAGGAGACTATTATGAAAGACCAACGCTATTTATCGGTGAATGCTCTTACTAAATATATAAAAAGAAAATTTGATGCTGATCCGCATTTGCAGAATGTCCTTGTAAAAGGGGAAATCTCGAATTATAAACAGCATTCCAGCGGACATATGTATTTTACATTAAAGGATGAGAAAGCCCGCGTTCTTGCTGTCATGTTTTCAAGCAATAATCGGGGAATGAAATTTTCGCCTGAAAATGGGATGAAGGTTCTTATTAGAGGCGATCTCACCGTTTATGAGCCAAGTGGTCAGTATCAAATCTATATTAAAGAAATGCATCCTGACGGAGTTGGCGATTTATATTTAGCTTTTGAACAGTTAAAAGAACGGCTTGACAAGGAAGGAATTTTTTCACCTCAAAATAAAAAGCCTATCCCGAAATTTCCAAAGACAGTCGGTATTATTACTTCCCCAACTGGAGCTGCAATCCGTGATATTTTGACCACGATTAAGAGGCGTTATCCAGTGGTAAATATCTTAATATTCCCTGCACTTGTACAAGGTTTACAGGCTGCACCATCTATTGTGAAGCAAATACAATTTGCCAATCAATTAAATGAGGCAGATGTGCTTATTATTGGGCGTGGCGGGGGTTCGATTGAAGAGCTTTGGGCTTTTAATGAGGAAGAGGTGGCAAAAGCCATTTTTCATTCGCAAATTCCCATCATTTCGGCTGTTGGTCATGAAACTGATTTTACTATTGCTGATTTTGTAGCTGATTTACGTGCTCCTACGCCAACAGGTGCTGCTGAAATGGCCGTCCCCCATATTGAGGATTTGACAGAAAGAGTTCTAAATCGAGAGTCGCGCTTACTAAGGGCACTTAAGGAACATATGACACTAAAAAGCGAGAGACTTTCAAGAATTCAAAAATCATATGCTTTTCGTTACCCGCAGAAATTGTATGAACAAAAGCTTGAGCAGGTAGACAGATTAGCAGAGCAGCTAGAGAAAGGTTCTAAAAAGATTTTTGATCAAAAAATTGACGAATGGCAGAAAATGCAGAAACGAATACAGCGAAAGCCTTTGAACGATTTAATACTAGCCTCTAAAGAACAACAGGAAAAAATGCAAAAACAGCTAAACAAAGTCATGCTCAATATTTTAGCCGCTAAAGAAAAAGACTTTTCACATAAAATTGCTACTTTAGAAGCATTAAGTCCATTAAAAATTATGGATAGAGGCTATAGTCTTGTATATACAAAGCAAGAAAACTTAATTAAATCCGTTAAACAAATTAAGGAAAATGACCAAGTAAAAATAAAGGTACCTGATGGAATCATTAATTGCCTTGTTACGGAAATAGAGGAGTGAATACGTTGTCTTCAGAACAAAAATTAACATTTGAAGAGGCTATGGAGAAATTAGAAGTGATTGTAGAAAAGCTGGAAGAAGGGGACGTCCCTCTTGAAGAGGCCATCAATATTTATAAGCAAGGTATGGAGCTATCTAAGCTTTGTCATGATAAGCTGAAAAGTGTAGAATCACAGCTCACTCAAATTTTGACAGAGGATGGCCGAAAAGAAAATTTCGTCATCTCCGAGGAGGAGTAATTTTGCAGCAGTCATCCTTTTCTTTATTTGCAAAAAATCAAAAAATCTTGTTAGAAAATATGTTTAAGGAAAGTGTCAGCAAACTGAATGCACCTTCCGTTATAAAAGAATCGATGCTTTATTCATTAGAAGCCGGAGGGAAGCGAATAAGACCGCTTCTATTATTCGCTACTCTCGAAGCATTTGGAGAAGACACACGAAAAGGTCTTCAAACTGCTGCAGCAATAGAAATGATTCATACGTACTCGCTCATTCATGATGATCTTCCGAGCATGGATAATGATGATTTAAGGCGGGGAAAGCCAACAAATCACAAGGTGTTTGGTGATGCTTTTGCGATTTTGGCAGGTGATGCCTTATTAACATACAGCTTCCAATTAATTACTGAAACCCCTTCAGAATTTACGGATGCAGAAACGAAGCTTAATCTCATTAGAGAAATGTCAATAGCAGCTGGAGCTGAAGGAATGGTCGGCGGACAAGTTGCTGATATAAGCGGAGAGGACAAGGCCTTAAACTTAAATGAATTAGAGTATATTCATGTTCACAAAACGGGTAAACTGTTGCAATACAGTGTAGTGGCAGGTGCTATTCTTGCAGGGGCAGACAAGGAAACATTGAAAACACTTGCTGAGTTTGCTTACCATCTTGGAATCGCCTTTCAAATACGTGACGACATCCTTGATCTAGAAGGAACGGAAGAAGTAATTGGAAAGCCTGTTGGCAGTGATGCTTCTAAACATAAGAGTACCTATCCATCATTGCTTACATTGGATGGCGCAAAAGAAGCTCTGCACCATCATATCCAGCAAGCAAAGTCCAAGCTTTCAGTAACAGGTCTGAATACAAAGCTGCTTGAGGAAATTACTGAACTAATAGAAACGCGAAATCATTAAACACTATATGATAAAGCATTAGGCAATATCTCTAATTGGCAAATTACTACACTACCTTGAGGATTTCATTCATACTGTTATAATAAACCATATATAAGGTTAAGTTTTATGAACATCTAAGAGATATGTGCATGATAAAGAAATGAAAGCGAGTGATCCTCTGTATGGATCTAATGAAAATTAAAGACCCTTCTTTTTTAAAAGGGTTATCAAATAAAGAACTAGAGGCAGTAAGTCAAGATATACGCCAATTTCTAATTGAAAAGTTGTCTTATACCGGGGGCCATATTGGACCTAATTTAGGCGTTGTCGAATTAACGATTGCTTTGCATAAATGCTTTGACAGCCCGAAGGACAAAATTATTTGGGATGTAGGCCATCAATCATATGTTCACAAAATCCTAACTGGCCGTGCCGATCAATTCGATACATTGAGGCAATATAAGGGCTTATGCGGATTTCCAAAAATGGCTGAGAGTGAACATGATGTATGGGAAACTGGGCATAGTTCAACCTCATTATCTGCTGCAATGGGAATGGCGATTGCCAGGGATTTGAAAAAAGAAAAATCCTTCGTAATACCTGTTATTGGTGATGGTGCCTTAACGGGCGGAATGGCTTTAGAGGCATTAAACCATATTGGCCATGAAAAAAAGAATATGATTGTCATTTTAAATGATAATGAAATGTCCATTGCTCCAAATGTAGGGGCACTGCACAATGTTCTTGGAAGACTTCGTACAGCTGGAAAATACCAGTGGGCAAAGGATGAACTCGAACTTCTCCTGAAAAAAATCCCTGCAGTAGGAGGCAAGCTTGCTTCAACAGCTGAAAGATTAAAGGATAGCCTTAAATATCTTTTTGTATCAGGGATGTTTTTTGAGGAGATGGGCTTCACCTATCTTGGACCAGTAGATGGTCATAATTTTGAAAGCTTATTTGAAAATTTAAGCTATGCTAAGAAAACTGAGGGACCCGTCCTGTTGCATGTTATTACAAAAAAAGGAAAGGGTTATTCCCCTGCTGAACGTGATACAACTGGAACATGGCATGGTACAGGACCATACAAAATTGAAACAGGGGATTTTGTGAAACCGGTTAATACGCCGCCAGCATGGAGCTCGCTTGTAAGTGAAACGGTTCGAAAATTAGCAAGAGAAGATGACCGGATTGTTGCCATTACTCCAGCTATGCCGGTAGGCTCTAGATTAGAAGGGTTTGCAAGTGAATTCCCTGAACGGATGTATGATGTTGGAATTGCAGAACAGCATGCTGCAACTGTCGCTGCTGGCTTAGCAACACAGAAAATGAAGCCGTTTCTTGCTATTTATTCAACATTTCTTCAACGTGCCTATGATCAGGTTGTGCATGATATTTGCCGGCAGAATTTAAATGTCTTTATTGGAATTGACCGTGCTGGCTTAGTTGGTGCTGATGGTGAAACACATCAAGGTGTTTTTGATATTGCCTTTTTGAGACATGTGCCAAATCTTGTTTTGATGATGCCTAAGGATGAAAATGAAGGCCAGCATATGGTTTATACTGCTGTAAACTACGATGATGGCCCGATAGCTTTGAGATTTCCACGCGGAAATGGATTGGGTGTACCAATGGATACAAGCTTTCACAAAATTCCGATTGGGACTTGGGAAGTGCTTAAGAATGGTACAGATGCTGCCATTCTCACATTCGGTACAACGATTCCAATGGCATTAAAAGCAGCTGCTATTCTAGAGAAACAAGGCCAATCTATAAAGGTAATCAATGCAAGATTTATTAAACCTTTAGATGAAAAAATGCTTCTCGAATTATTTAAAGATCATATGCCGATTTTAACGATTGAAGAGGCAGTTCTTCAAGGCGGTTTTGGGAGTACGGTACTTGAATTTGCCCATGAAAACGGCTTTCATCATATAGAAATTGACCGGATGGGTATTCCAGACCGTTTCATCGAGCATGGCAGCGTTGATAAGCTATTAGAAGAAATCGGAATGACTACGGGTGATGTAGTCGATCGAATAAATAATCTTGCAAGAAAGAAACAGAAAAGGGCTTAAGGAATGAAAGCAAAGAAGGAACGCTTAGATATTTTATTAGTTGAAAGAGGCTTAGCTGAGACGAGGGAGAAGGCAAAACGAACGATAATGGCTGGACTTGTATTTAGTAATGAAACTCGTCTCGACAAGCCGGGAGAAAAGGTTAGCAGCGATATTCCGCTAAGAGTAAAGGGAAAAGTCATGCCGTATGTTAGCAGAGGCGGGCTAAAGCTTGAAAAAGCATTAAAAATATTTGATCTTGAAGTGAAGGACAAAATTCTTCTTGATATCGGTGCATCAACTGGCGGATTTACTGATTGTGCTTTACAAAATGGGGCGAAAATGTCTTATGCCCTTGATGTCGGATATAATCAGCTCGCTTGGAAGTTAAGACAGGATGAACGTGTTGTTGTTATGGAGCGAACTAATTTCCGTTATGTAACACCAGCCGATCTTCAAGAAGGAATGCCAACCTTCGCTTCCATTGATGTTTCATTTATCTCTTTAAAGCTTATCCTTCCTGTATTAAAGACCCTATTAGTTTCAGGCAGTGATGTAGTGGCGCTCGTTAAGCCTCAGTTTGAGGCAGGACGCGAACAGGTTGGAAAAAAAGGGATTGTACGTGATGCCAAGGTCCATGTACAGGTTTTAGAATCAATGATTTCTTTTGCCCTAAATCTGGGATTCGATGTAAAAAATCTATCGTTTTCTCCTATAACTGGCGGTGATGGGAATATTGAATTCCTGCTGCACCTTTATTGGACAAGTCAGAAGGAAATCGGTGAAAATATTTTAAATTTTGAAGCTCAGGCAGTAGTGAATGAAGCCCATACAGAACTTAAGACAAAGCAAAATGAAGAGGATTAGGCTGCTGCTTATTCCTCTTCATTTTATTTATGTATGTCTAAACGACTAATAATATCATGAAAAACAAAGAAAAATTGTACTTTATAGGGAAAATCAGCTAACATATAATTAGATTTTATTCTTTTATTTACAACTATTTTGAAGTTTGTTATAAAATTTAGGCGCATAGCGTTTTTCATAATTGGGGTGAGTATATGACAAAGGGTCAACGTCATATTAAAATTCGGGAGATTATTGCAAATAATGATATTGAGACACAGGATGATCTTGTAGATGAGTTAAAAAATGCCGGATACAATGTAACACAAGCAACAGTATCACGAGATATTAAAGAACTTCATCTTGTAAAAGTTCCTCTGCAAGATGGCAGATATAAATATAGCCTTCCTGCTGATCAGCGATTCAATCCTTTACAAAAATTAAGACGTAACCTAATGGATGCATTTGTCCGGATAGATTCAGCAGGAAACCTGCTCGTAATGAAAACCCTGCCTGGAAATGCGATGGCGATAGGGGCGCTTATTGATAATTTGGATTGGGAAGAGATAATGGGGACTATTTGCGGCGATGATACGTGCTTAATTATTTGCAGAACACCTGAGCAAACTGAAGCTATCACAAATCGTTTTCTAGAAATGCTGTAATGGGGATGATTTCATTTGTTAACTGAATTATCAATTAGAAACTTTGCTATTATTGAAGCCCTTTCGATCTCATTTGACAAGGGCTTAACTGTATTAAGCGGAGAAACAGGTGCTGGTAAGTCAATTATCATTGATGCGATACACTTACTCGTTGGAGGAAGAGGATCAGCTGAATTTGTAAGGCATGGAGAGGAAAAGGCAGAAATAGAAGGTCTTTTTCAGTTTGAAGATCCCAATCATCCTATTTGCAAAAAGGCTTATGAATTTGGCATTGAGCTTGAAGATGGAATGATTGTACTTAGAAGAGATATTTCGAAATCAGGAAAAAGTGTATGCAGAATCAATGGCAAGCTTGTCACAATTTCGATTTTAAGGGAAATTGGAAGTACATTGATTGATATTCATGGGCAGCATGAGCATCAGGAATTGATGGACGAAATAAAGCATATCAGTCTTCTTGACCAATTTGGCGGCAGGAAGATAAGCTCTGCACTTTTAGAATACCAGCAAGTTTATCATAAGTATGAGCAAAAATTAAAATCATTAAAAACATTAAGTGAAAATGATCAGCAGATGGCCCATCGGCTAGATTTAATACAGTTTCAATATGATGAAATTCTTAAAGCGAATTTAAAGTTAAATGAAGATGAAGAGCTTTTCGAAGAGCGCAAAAAGCTTAGTAACTTCGAACGGATTTATGATTCCTTACAGGCAGGATATGCTGGTCTTCAAGGGGAACAAAGAGGACTCGATTGGATTGGTCTTGTTATGGGGCATGTTGAAGATGCTGCGGAAGTTGATCCTGCCTATAAGGAACTTGCTGAATCTGTGTCGAATAGCTTTTATCAGCTTGAGGATGTCATGAGAAGTCTTCGGAATGAGCTTGATTTTCTGGAATACGACCCTAGAAGACTTGCCGAAATCGAAGACCGGCTTAATGAGATTCAACAATTAAAACGAAAGTACGGGAAGACAATTGTTGAAATTCTTGAATATGCCTCAAAAATTGAAGAAGAAATAGAAACATTGCAAAATAAAGAAACACATATCGGAAAGTTAGAAAATGAAATTTCCTCATTGCGAAAGGATCTTACAGTTGAAGCAGAAGAATTATCAAATTTAAGGAAAAACACGGCTAAAACTTTAATAAAATTAATACATAAAGAATTAAAAGAGCTTTATATGGACAAGACTGTATTTGAAGTGAAATTTGAAGCAGATATGGAGAACTTCACAAAAAGTGGATTTGATAAAGTTGAATTTTACTTATCGACTAATCCAGGGGAACCATCAAAACCCCTCTCCAAAATTGCATCAGGTGGAGAATTATCTAGAATTATGCTTGCGTTAAAAAGTATTTTTTCAAAGCATCAAGGGGTTACTTCTATTATTTTCGATGAAGTGGATACGGGAGTGAGTGGCAGGGTTGCACAAGCGATTGCAGAAAAGATTCACCATGTTGCCATTAATTCGCAAGTGTTGTGCATCTCCCATTTACCGCAAGTAGCTGCAATGGCAGATACTCATTTGTATATCGCAAAAAATATTAAAGATGGCCGGACGAAAACAACGGTTAAAGCTTTAAATGAAGCAGAAAAAATTAAAGAAATTGGCCGGATGATATCAGGAGTCGAAATTACCGATTTAACGAAAGAGCATGCTAAAGAGCTTCTTCAGCTTGCAAACAAAATTAAGGTGTAGAAGAAAAAATACATGAAAAGCTATCCAAAGCAGGATAGCTTTTTTTATCGCCATATCAGTTATAAATGCGCGCTTTACAGGCAAAATTATAGATGTAGCCATTTGACGTTGTGGATTAGAAGCGAGGAGAGTGAAAGTTTTGATAACAGAAGTTTTAAGAAAAATAATTGGTGGAATTCTCCTTGTTTCATTAATTGCAATTGGATTTTCCAAACCCATTCAAAAATATTTAGAAATTCCAACTTCAATCACTCTTTTTGAGGGCCAGCATATTGATCTGGCTAAAACAGAAATGGTAACGGCAACTATGTCTACAGATTCAAGTATTGCACTTAAACAGGACAATCATTCAGTTTCCCTAAAAGCAAAAAAACGCGGGGAAAATGAAATGTTTTTAGAATTAGCAGGTTTTCCGATTAAAAAGGTCGATGTAAATGTACTAAAGGATTTTAAAGTGATTCCAGGTGGACAGTCTATCGGTGTCAAACTAAATACCGTTGGTGTCTTAGTAGTGGGACACCATCAAATAAATACAGTAAACGGAAAATCCTCTCCTGGAGAAATAGCAGGAATCAAAGTGGGAGACATCATCACTAAAATAAACGGCAAAAATATTGAAAAAATGTCTGATGTTGCCCCTTTTGTCCAGCAAGCAGGGAAATCCGGTAAGCCCCTTACGATAGGTGTGAATAGAGAAAATAATCATTTTACAACTGAATTAACCCCCTTAAAAGAAAAAGGAGAGGGTTCCTTTAAGCTTGGATTATATATTCGCGACTCAGCTGCTGGAATCGGAACAATGACGTTTTATCATCCAGAATCTAGGAAATATGGAGCTTTAGGCCATGTTATTTCCGATATGGATACGAAAAAACCAATTGTTGTTGATGATGGTCAAATTGTTCGCTCCACAGTCACCTCTATTGAGAAAGGGAGCAATGGCAATCCTGGAGAAAAACTAGCTCGTTTTTCAGAGGATAAAGAAGTAATCGGAAATATTGTCAGAAATAGTCCTTTTGGAATCTTTGGGGAACTTAATCAGGACATAAAGAATGGCATCTTGGATAAGCCGATGCCGATTGCATTATCTCATCAAGTAAAGGAAGGTCCGGCAAAAATATTAACAGTTGTTGAAAATGATGAGGTAAATTTATTTGATATTGAAATTGTCAGCACGATTCCGCAAAAATTCCCTGCGACAAAAGGAATGGTTATAAAAGTAACGGATCCAAAGCTTTTAGCAAAAACGGGAGGAATTGTTCAAGGAATGAGCGGAAGTCCCATCATCCAAAATGATAAAGTGATTGGGGCAGTAACACATGTTTTTGTAAATGATCCGACGAGCGGATATGGTGTTCATATTGAGTGGATGCTAAATGAAGCAGAAATTGATATATATGAGAAACAAAAAGAAAAAGCATCATAATCTAAAGACGGGGATCCCCCGTCTCTTTTTTAGCCTAAAAAAGCATTTAATCGAAAATAATTACATATGCTATAATAGATATAAAGATTTTTCGACAAAAGTTTGTTGAAATTCTAATCAATTATCGAAAACGGTCGAATAATAAAGAAAACAAAAGAAAACTAATGATTTTCACCTATTTTTGAGAATTTTTAAAAAAACTAAAGGATTTTCAGTTGCATTGTCGAATTTCTCATTTAGAATAAGAATAGATAATTAAGAGACCATTATGGATCGAGGAGGAAAGAATACGTGAAGAAAATTAAGGTTTGTGTTGTCGATGACAATAGAGAGCTTGTCGGACTTTTAGAAGAATATATATCAACTCAAGAAGATATGGAAGTTGTGGGTGTCGGTCATAATGGACAGGAATGCCTGGACATTTTAGAGCATGAAGATCCTGATGTTCTTATTTTAGATATTATTATGCCTCATTTAGATGGTTTAGCGGTTCTTGGAAAGATGCGAGAAATGAAAAAGGCTAACTTGCCAAATGTGATTATGCTTACTGCTTTCGGACAGGAGGACGTGACAAAGAAAGCAGTAGATTTAGGGGCTTCCTATTTTATTCTGAAGCCATTTGATATGGAGAATCTGGCTAGCCATATACGTCAAGTAAGTGGAAAAGCAAATCCAGTCATTAGAAAGCCTTCATCGACAGCTTATCGATCAACAATTGAAGCAAAACCGAAAAATCTTGATGCGAGCATTACGAGTATTATTCATGAAATAGGTGTGCCGGCACATATTAAAGGTTATATGTATCTTCGTGAAGCGATTTCCATGGTCTATAATGATATTGAGCTTCTCGGTTCAATAACAAAGGTTCTTTACCCAGATATTGCGAAAAAATACAATACGACAGCAAGCCGAGTTGAACGGGCTATTCGTCATGCCATTGAAGTAGCATGGAGCAGGGGGAATATAGATTCAATATCTTCCCTATTTGGTTACACTGTTTCTATGTCTAAAGCAAAGCCAACCAATTCAGAGTTCATTGCGATGGTAGCAGATAAATTAAGGCTGGAGCATAAGGCTTCCTGAAAGAGTTAGGAATTTTAGTAAATTGAAAAAGCGTTCTCTTTCTGGAGAGCGCTTTTCTAATGGGGAGTAATGATCATGACATTAATTTTTGCTCATAGAGGATATTCCGCCTTGTATCCTGAAAACACGATGAAGGCATTTAGGGAAGCAGAAAAAGCAGGTGCAGACGGGATCGAACTGGATGTTCAGCTAACGAGGGACGGCGAAATAGTTGTTATCCATGATGAAAAAGTAGATCGGACAACAAATGGAAAAGGCTATGTAAAAGATTATACATATAGAGATTTAAGAAAACTTGACGCAAGCAGTCAGAAAAAAAGGCTTTTTTCGCAAATGGAGCCAATTCCGTCTTTAATTGAAGTTTTAGAATGGATGAAGACAAATCACATCATTTGTAATATTGAACTGAAAAATGGGGTTTTTCCATATGAAGGGATGGAAGAAAAGGTCATTAGCCTTATTCGTGCATATGATTTAGCAGATCGTGTCATCCTTTCATCATTCAATCACTACAGCATTGTTTATTGCTACCACCTAGCCCCGGAGATAGAAACAGCACCATTGTTTTCTGAAGGCCTCTATATGCCTTGGATTTATGCAGAATCCATTGGTTCCAAAAGTATCCATCCTAAATATACAATCGCCAAATCAGAGCTTATAAAGGCATCAGAAGAGTATGGCATTGCGGTTAGGCCTTATACTGTTAATAAGGAAAAAGAAATGCACCGATTATTTTCTGTTGACTGTTCAGCTTTTATTACGGATGATCCTGTTCTAGCAAAGATTATTAGAAAAATGTATGAATAAAAAAGAGGACGACTTTGAGTCATCCTCTTTCATTTTTCCTTTGGAAACGCGGCTGTACCTTATTTTTCTTTCGATCGCGATGAAGAATAAATCCAGCAATAAAGCCAAGTCCGACTAGGAAGAAAAGCAGCCCTGCTAGAAATTGCACCCATAAATATGGAAAAGGATTTTGTGAAATTCCAAAAACCATGTCTCTCATTAATTTTATTCCATAGGCAGCGAATAGGCCGGGAATGAGCATAATTATTAAAGCGATTATTCTAACCATCTGAAAAATCCCTTCGTTTCATAAATACTACATAATACACCGTTCATAAAAATAATAAATCAATAGGGAAATTTGTCAAGCTATTCAGCCTTAAGATACCCTGATGCAAATAAGTGCGACTGTTTTTATTTGGCTTGGCCGACTTTCTAGGATAAAATAAAATTGCATGAAATAACTTGCAATAACTGGCTGGAGTTAATGAAATAAATTTCAATCTAGAGGGTGGTCGCATACGATGCAAACCGTAATGATTGTAGGTGCGGGAAAAGGCGGATCAGCAATCTTAAAAATTATGAAAGAAACGGCGATGTTAAAAGTAATAGCTGTTGTGGACCACAATATTCATGCACCTGGACTCATAATTGCGAAAGAAGAAGGAATACCCACTGGCACTGACTGGCGGAAGTTTATTTTGCAGGATATTGATATAATCGTTGAAGTGACAGGCAATAAAGATGTGTTTATTGGACTAAGAGAAGCGAAAAGAAAAGATTCAGTTCTTATACCAGGCAGTGTTGCTGCCTTGATTGCAAATCTAATTGAAGAAAAAGAAGATTTAATAACAAGTATAGAAAACGAAAAGTATAAGCATGATCTCATTTTCAATTCTACTGGTGATGGCATGATTGTCATTAATAAACATTGTGAAATTATTTTTTTTAATAAAAGTGCCGAAAGAATGACAGGAACAAATAGGAAGGAAGCCATCGGAAAGCATATTCTTGAGGTGATTTCTAACAGTGAATTACCAAGAGTATTAGAAACAAGACGTACATATGCTAATCAAGAGTTAGTCCTAAATAATGGTGTGAAAATTATTACGACAAGAATCCCGATGGTTGGGGAGAATAATGAGCTTATAGGCGCCTTTGCGGTGTTCAAGGATATTACCGAAGTGATGAACCTTGCCGAGGAAATCACAAATTTAAAAGAAATCCAAACGATGCTTCAGGCTATTATTCATTCAAGTGACGAAGCCATTTCTGTTGTAGATGAAAATGGCCGAGGATTATTAATAAATCCAGCCTATTCTAGAATCACTGGTCTCAGAGAGGATGAGGTTATTGGGAAACCGGCAACCGCAGATATTTCTGAGGGTGAGAGTGTACATATGAAGGTCCTTCAAACACGAAGAGCAGTTAGAGGGGTTGCGATGCGAGTCGGACCTAATAAGAAAGAGGTTATCGTTAATGTAGCTCCTGTCATAGTCGATGGGAAATTAAAAGGCAGTGTTGGTGTCATTCATGATGTCTCAGAAATCAAAACATTAAATAGAGAATTAAATCATGCACGGCAAATCATTCGAAATCTTGAAGCGAAATATTCATTTGATGATATTATTGGCAAATCTGAAGAGATGACCATTGCGATTGAGCAGGCTCGGCTTGGGGCAAAAACTCCTGCAACTGTATTATTAAGAGGGGAATCTGGCACAGGGAAAGAATTGTTTGCTCACGCTATTCATAATGGAAGTGATCGTAAATACAATAAATTCATTCGGGTTAATTGTGCAGCTCTTTCTGAAACTTTATTAGAAAGTGAGCTATTCGGATATGAAGAAGGCGCATTTTCAGGAGCGAAAAGGGGAGGAAAGAGAGGTCTTTTTGAAGAGGCCAACAATGGCAGTATCTTCTTAGATGAAATCGGTGAGTTATCAGCGAATACACAGGCTAAACTACTAAGGGTTTTACAGGAAAAAGAGATTACTCGTGTAGGTGGAACAAAGCCTATACAAATCAATGTTAGAGTGATTGCTGCGACAAATGTAAATTTAGAAAAAGGAATTGCAAATGGAACTTTTAGGGAAGACTTATATTATCGTTTGAATCGAATGCCCATTCATATACCGCCGCTGAGAAAAAGAAAGGAAGATATTCCGTTGCTTTGTAATCGTTTGATCCAGAAAATCAATCAGGAATATGGACGGAATGTAGAAAAAATAACTCAATCGGCATTGCATAAATTAATGTTGTATGATTGGCCTGGAAATGTAAGAGAGCTAGATAATATTCTCGGAAGAGCTATTATTTTCATGAGTTATAATGAAAATGTTTTGGATGAAGCTCATGTCCCGGAATTAATAAAAATAAACGAAAAAACCCAAAACGAAATTAAACGAGATGAAACAATTCCAAATCTCACATTAAATCAGCTGCTCGAACAGTATGAGAAAGAGCTAATATTGCAAACCTTAAAAAAATCTGCCGGAAACAAAACCATTACCGCTAAATCCCTCGGTTTATCAGTAAGAAATTTATACTATAAGCTTGAGAAGTATGGGATTGCAAATAATAGCGTGCAATAATTTTCATGATGTGCAATTTTTTTCATACTTAATAAACCGTAAATAAAGCGTTTTCATAATGATTTCGTTTGGCACAATTCTTGCAGAATAATAAAATGGCTGTTGCAGTCATTGTGTTAATTTCAATTTGAACTAGCTAGTCTAGGTCAAATTGCAATAAACAAGCATTATTCGCTTTGGAGTAAAGGGGTTGAGAACTAGATGGATTTGGATTCGCTTATAGAGAGAGCAACCCAATTTCAAATGAAAACAGTAGCCGTTGCTGCAGCAGAGGATCATGAAGTGATCGAGGCAGTTTCTGAAGCAGTTAAACGAAATTTAGCAAATTTTTTATTGTACGGTGATAAGGAACAAATTTTAAAAATCGTCAATAAGCATGAAAACCTTGCCTCAAGTAAAAATATCCAAATCATTCATACGTTATCAAATGGATTAGCAGCAGAAAATGCTGTAAAGGCTGTAAAATTAAATGAAGCGGATGTTTTAATGAAGGGAAATGTGCCAACTGCAACTATTTTAAAAGCCGTCTTGAATAAAGAGTATGGATTAAGGACTGGAAGTGTCTTATCTCACGTAGCTGTATTTGAAGTTCCAAGCTATGACAAATTTATTATAATTACCGATGCTGCCATGAATATTTCCCCCGATTTAGATCAGAAGGCACAGATTCTTAAAAATGCGATCGGAATAGCGCGGAGCATTGGGATTAACAAACCGCTTGTTGCACCGATTGCAGCAGTGGAAGTGATAAATCCGGCTATGCAGGCTACTCTTGATGCAGCAGCCTTAACCTTAATGAACAAGCGAGGGCAGCTGACAGATTGTATTGTTGATGGACCATTAGCTTTAGATAATGCCATTTCTATATCTGCTGCCGAACATAAAGGAATAAAGAGCGATGTAGCTGGAAGAGCGGATATATTATTAGTTCCAACGATTGAGGTTGGGAATGCACTTTATAAATCATTGATTTATTTCGCCAAAGCAAAGGTTGGTGCTGTTATAGCAGGTGCAAAGGCGCCAATTGTCTTAACATCCAGGGCAGATACAGCCGAAAGCAAGCTTTATTCCTTAGCATTGGCTATATGCTCGGCCAATTAAATATAAATCTCAAACTAGAACTTAACGAATGTTTATCGTACTTAAAAAAAAGCAAACTATCTTAGGAGGAATTTCAAATGGAAATTTTCAAATATCTAGAAAAATATGATTACGAGCAAGTAGTATTCTGCCAGGACAAAACATCAGGCTTAAAGGCCATTATCGCGATCCATGATACAACATTAGGACCAGCTTTAGGCGGAACGCGTATGTGGACATATGCATCAGAAGAAGCTGCTATTGAAGATGCATTGCGTCTTGCAAAAGGAATGACTTATAAAAATGCTGCGGCTGGACTTAACCTTGGTGGAGGAAAAACTGTCATCATCGGTGATCCTAAGAAGGATAAAAACGAAGAAATGTTCCGTGCCTTTGGCCGTTATATCCAAGGGTTAAATGGCCGCTATATCACTGCTGAAGATGTCGGTACGACTGTAGCAGATATGGATCTTATTCATGAAGAAACTGATTATGTAACTGGAATTTCACCTGCATTTGGTTCATCAGGCAACCCTTCACCTGTAACAGCTTATGGGGTTTACGTTGGAATGAAGGCTGCGGCGAAAGAAGCGTTCGGAACAGATTCATTAGAAGGAAAAGTAATCGCAATACAAGGTGTTGGAAATGTTGCGTACAGCCTATGCAAGCATCTTCATGAAGAAGGTGCTCAATTAATCGTAACAGATATAAATAAAGAAGCTGTTCAGCGTGCAGTGAATGATTTCGGTGCAAAGGCAGTTGACCCAAATGAAATTTACGGAGTCGAATGTGATATTTATGCGCCTTGTGCACTTGGTGCAACAGTGAATGATGAAACCATTCCACAATTAAAAGCAAAGGTCATTGCTGGCTCTGCAAATAATCAATTAAAAGAAGAGCGTCATGGAGATATCCTTCATGAAATGGGAATTGTTTACGCTCCAGACTATGTTATTAATGCTGGCGGAGTCATTAACGTTGCAGATGAATTATACGGCTACAATGCAGAGCGGGCATTGAAAAAGGTTGAAGGACTTTACCAAAGCATTGAAAAGGTTATTGAAATTTCAAAACGAGATCAAATTCCTACCTATAAAGCTGCTGACCGTATGGTAGAAGAAAGAATTGAAAGAATGCGCAATTCTAGGAGCCAATTCCTGCAAAATGGCCACCATATTTTAAGCCGTCGTAAATAGGTGCGTTAAAATATTTAATAATAGACTGAAGAATAGCGGATTATACTTTGCTCACCGGATTAAATTTTAGTTCGGTGAGCATAATCGCTTTTCACACGGAGGTTTCAAAGTGCAAGAACAAGAACATCGAATTCTCGTTATCAACCCTGGATCTACCTCTACGAAAATCGGAGTTTTCGATAATGACTTATCTATCTTGGAAAAAACAATACGCCATGATACAGATGAAATAAATGCTTTCGAAAATATTATTGACCAGTACGAATTCCGTAAAAATGTAATCCTCGAGACATTGGATAAAGAAGGATTTAATATTTCTAAGCTTAGTGCAGTTTGCGGAAGAGGAGGCTTATTAAGACCAATTGAGGGTGGAACCTATTCTGTCAATGAGGCTATGCTAAAGGATTTGAGAGAAGGCTATGCAGGTCAGCATGCTTCTAATCTTGGAGGCATAATTGCTTATGAAATTGCTGCCGCATTAAATATTCCATCCTATATTGTTGACCCGGTTGTCGTTGATGAATTAGCTCCAATTGCGCGTATTTCCGGTTTTTCATTAATTGAAAGAAAAAGTATCTTTCATGCATTGAACCAAAAAGCCGTCGCGAGAAGAGCAGCGAAAGAAATCGGGAAAAAATATGAAGATCTAAATTTAATCGTTACTCATATGGGCGGAGGAATTACAGTCGGTGCTCATCAAAAAGGAAAAGTAATCGATGTCAACAATGGTTTACATGGGGAAGGACCATTTAGTCCTGAACGTGCAGGAACTGTTCCAGTTGGGGATTTAGTTTCTCTATGTTATTCCGGTTCCTATTATCGTGAAGAGATCATGAAAAAAATAGTCGGTCATGGTGGACTTGTTGGTTATTTAGGTACAAATGACGCGGTTAAAGTTGAACAAATGATTAAAAACGGGGATGAAAACGCAAAGCTCATATATTCCGCAATGGCCTATCAAGTAGCGAAAGAAATCGGTGCAGCCAGCACGGTGTTAAGCGGAAAGGTCGATGCCATTGTTATAACCGGCGGAATTGCGTTCGGAAAAGATTTTGTGAAAGAAATAAGTGATCGAATTAATTGGATTGCAGATGTTATCGTCCATCCTGGAGAAAACGAGCTGCAGGCTTTAGCAGAAGGTGCGCTTCGTATACTTCGTGGAGAGGAAGCAGAAAAGGAATATCCAGGAATGCAAACAAGAGCTGCAGTTCATTAGAATATGGTTGAATAGCAAATGCACATTTTGTTCTAAGTGCTAGCCCTATTCAAATAGGAGGAATAAACGTGGCAGAAGAATATGATTTAGTCATTTTAGGCGGGGGCACCGGCGGTTATGTTGCAGCGATCCGTGCTTCCCAATTAGGTTTAAAAACAGCTCTAGTTGAAAAAGGAAAACTTGGCGGAACATGCTTGCATAAAGGATGCATACCAAGTAAAGCACTGCTTAGGAGTGCAGAGGTGTACGCAACAACGAAGCGAAGTGAAGAGTTCGGTATTTCCGCAAGTAATATTGAAGTCAATTTCAGTAAAGTCCAAGAAAGAAAAAATAAAATTGTTGACCAGCTTCATAAAGGGGTTCAGCATTTGATGAAGCAAGGCAAAATTGACATTTATGAAGGAACTGGCCGTATTTTAGGTCCATCGATTTTTTCTCCTATGCCGGGAACCATTTCAGTTGAAATGAATAATGGGGACGAGAACGCCATGCTTATTCCTAAAAATGTAATTGTGGCAACAGGCTCCCGTCCAAGAACTTTACCAGGTCTTGAAATTGGCGGAAATGTCATGACTTCTGATGAAGCACTTATGATGGAAGAGATTCCAAGCTCAATCATCATTGTTGGAGGTGGAGTAATCGGAATCGAATGGGCATCCATGCTCTCTGATTTCGGGGCAGAAGTTACGGTTGTCGAATATGCGGACAGAATCATTCCTACAGAAGATAAAGAAGTATCAAGAGAAATGCAGAGATTAATGAAGAAAAAAGGTGTAAAAATCGTTATAGGTGCAAAAGTGCTTCCTGAAACTCTCAAACAAGCTGAAAGCAATGTTGCCATTTCAGCTGAAGTGAAAGGTGAGCAAAGGGAATTTACTGCTGAAAAGCTACTCGTTTCCGTTGGCCGCCAAGCAAATATTGAAGGAATTGGGCTTGAAAATACAGATATTCAAGTAGAGAAGGGCTTTATTGCAACGAATGAATTTTTCCAAACGAAAGAATCCCATATTTATGCAATTGGTGATGTGATTGGCGGACTTCAGCTTGCACATGTTGCTTCACATGAAGGAATTGTAGCCGTTGAGCATATAGCTAACGAAAATCCTCAACCGATAAATTACAGCCTTGTTTCTAAATGCATCTACAGCTCACCAGAAGCAGCAAGTGTCGGTTATACAGAAGAAGAAGCAAAAGAAATGGGCTTTAAGGTAAAAACAGGAAAGTTCTCCTTCCGGGCAATAGGGAAAGCATTAGTTTTTGGTGAAGCTGATGGGTTCGTAAAAATTATTGCAGATGAGGATACAAATGATATATTAGGTGTTCATATGATTGGGCCGCATGTAACGGATATGATTTCTGAAGCAGGTCTAGCTCGTGTCCTAGATGCTACCCCTTGGGAAGTAGCACATACGATCCACCCTCATCCAACATTATCAGAAGCAATCGGCGAGGCTGCTCTCGCAGTCGATGGAAAGGCCATTCACGGCTAAGCTGAATTATTATTTTTCATAAAGCAAACAAGGGCTTTTCAGCTCTTGATCCATACTTATTTAGGAGGTATTGAAATGGTTGAAAACCGTCATAAAGAGTTAGGTTTAAGTGATGAAACGGTATTAAATATGTATGAAACCATGCTTTTAGCCCGTCGCATTGATGAGCGGATGTGGCTATTAAACCGTGCTGGTAAAATTCCCTTCGTAATTTCATGCCAAGGTCAAGAAGCAGCACAGGTTGGAGCAGCTTTTGCACTTGATAAGGAAAAGGATTATGTTCTTCCATACTACCGGGATATGGGTGTTGTTCTTACATTCGGGATGACTCCAACAGATTTAATGCTTTCCGCTTTTGCAAAAGCGGAAGATCCAAACTCAGGCGGGCGACAAATGCCTGGACACTTTGGCCAAAAGAAAAATCGTATTGTTACGGGTTCTTCGCCTGTTACTACTCAAGTTCCTCATGCTGTAGGTGTCGCATTGGCAGGAAGAATGGAAGGAAAAGATTTAGTAACATTCGTGACATTTGGTGAAGGGTCCTCAAACCAGGGAGACTTCCATGAAGGTGCTAACTTTGCGGGAGTGCATAAGCTTCCAGTAATTTTCATGTGTGAAAATAATAAATACGCGATATCAGTTCCAATTGAAAAGCAATTAGCTTGCGAAAATGTATCTGATCGTGCGATTGGTTATGGTATGCCTGGAGTTACGGTTGATGGCAATGATCCGCTTGCCGTATATAAAGCTGTTAAGGAAGCAGCTGACAGAGGAAGAAGAGGAGAAGGGCCAACCCTTGTCGAGACAGTTTCTTATCGTTTAACACCACACTCTTCTGATGATGATGACCGCAGCTATCGTTCACCTGATGAAGTGGCCAAAGCGAAGGAAAAGGATTCAATCATAACCTTTGGTGCTTATCTGAAGGAATTAGGAATTATGAATGATGCCAAAGAGAAAGAAATAAATGATCGTGTTATGGGTCAAGTTAATGAAGCGACTGATTATGCAGAAAATGCACCGTATGCAGAACCGGACCATGCACTGAAATATGTTTATGCTGAATAGTAGGGGGGAACTATAATGGCTGTAATTTCTTATATTGATGCTGTTACAATGGCAATCCGTGAAGAAATGGAGAGAGATCCGAAGGTTTTTGTTTTAGGGGAAGACGTAGGCAAAAAAGGCGGCGTATTTAAAGCAACTCAAGGCTTATATGACCAATTTGGAGAGGATCGTGTCATTGATACACCGCTTGCCGAATCTGCTATTGCCGGAGTTGGAATTGGAGCGGCTATGTACGGAATGCGTCCGATAGCAGAAATGCAATTCGCTGACTTTATTATGCCCGCTGTCAACCAAATTATTTCTGAGGCGGCAAGAATTCGTTACCGCTCCAATAATGATTGGAGCTGTCCTATCGTTATTCGTGCACCTTATGGCGGAGGCGTTCATGGCGCTTTATATCATTCACAATCTGTTGAAGCCATATTTGCCAACCAGCCCGGCCTAAAAATAGTCATGCCTTCTACACCTTATGATGTGAAGGGATTATTAAAAGCAGCAATCCGTGATGAAGATCCCGTTCTTTTCTTTGAACATAAACGTGCATACCGTTTAATTAAAGGAGAAGTTCCAGATGATGATTATGTGCTGCCAATTGGGAAAGCTGATGTAAAGCGTGAAGGTGAAGATATTACTGTCATTACTTACGGATTATGTGTTCATTTCGCTCTTCAGGCAGCAGAAAGATTAGCAAAAGACGGCATCTCTGCGCACATTCTAGATTTAAGAACCGTCTATCCGCTCGATAAAGAAGCGATTATTGAAGCAGCTTCAAAAACAGGTAAAGTTTTATTATTAACAGAGGATAACAAAGAAGGAAGCATCATGAGTGAAGTTTCAGCTATTATCGCTGAAAATTGCCTCTTTGAGCTTGATGCACCGATTAAGCGTCTTGCTGGCCCTGATGTTCCTGCTATGCCATATGCTCCAACGATGGAAAAATTCTTCATGGTCAATCCAGATAAAGTTGAAAAAGCAATGAGAGAACTAGCTGAATTTTAATAGGAAAGCGCATGCGTCCAGTTTAGACGCAGATGCTAAAAATTATAGAATACAGCTAAAGTTCTGAAGCTAGAAGGAGGGCAAATTCATTGGCAATTGAACAAATTAAGATGCCTCAATTAGGTGAAAGTGTTACTGAAGGCACAATAAGTAAATGGTTAGTTTCTGTTGGAGATAAAGTAAATAAATATGACCCGCTTGCAGAAGTAATGACTGATAAAGTAAATGCAGAAGTTCCATCTTCTTTTACCGGAACAATTAAAGAATTAATTGCAGAAGAAGGTGTTGCCTATGCAGTAGGTGATGTGATTCTGACTATTGAAACAGAAGGCGGCGGTACTGCTGATGCTCCAGTTACCCCACAAGCTGAAGCTGCAGCACCTGCTGATAAGGCCGGCAACATTCCGGCTGCATCGGCTGTACCTGCTCCGTCGGCAGCTGAGGGGAACAAAGCTCGCTACTCCCCTGCTGTATTGAAGCTCTCTCAAGAGCATGGCATTGATTTAAGCCTTGTAACAGGTACAGGTGCTGGCGGCCGGATTACTCGCAAAGACTTAACGAAGATTATTGAGTCAGGTAATATTCCACAAGCTAGTCAGCCTGCACAAACAGAAACTGCATCACCGCAACCAGTTGCTTCGCAAGCTGCGACACAAACTGCAGTAACTGAAAAACAAACTGCATCGGCTCCGAATGTCCCGGTTCTACCAGGGGATATAGAAATCCCTGTATCTGGTGTACGTAAGGCAATCGCAGCTAATATGCTTCGCAGCAAGCATGAAGCTCCACATGCATGGACAATGATTGAAGTCGATGTAACAAATTTAGTCGAATATCGTAATTCAATTAAGAATGAATTTAAGAAAAAAGAAGGCTTTAACCTGACATTCTTTGCTTTCTTTGTGAAAGCTGTTGCGCAAGCCTTGAAAGAATATCCACAAATTAATTCCATGTGGGCTGGCGACAAAATCATCCAAAAGAAAGATATTAATCTTTCTATCGCCGTTGCTACAGAAGATGCATTGTTTGTACCTGTTATTAAACATGCAGATGAGAAAACAATCAAAGGCATTGCACGTGAAATTAATGAGCTTGCAGCAAAGGTAAGGGCTGGAAAGCTGACTTCAGCAGAAATGTCTGGAGGAACGTTTACCGTTAACAATACAGGTTCATTTGGTTCTATTCAGTCTAATGGAATTATTAATTATCCACAGGCAGCTATTCTTCAGGTTGAATCCATTGTTAAACGCCCGGTTGTAATGAACAACGGAATGATCGCCGTTCGTGATATGGTTAACCTTTGTATGTCACTAGACCATCGTGTATTAGATGGACTTGTTTGCGGACGCTTTCTGCAGCGTGTGAAAGAAATTCTTGAAAATACATCAAAAGAAAATACATCCGTCTATTAATAAGCGGGAATGATTTCTAGGGGCTGCCAAGTAAGTTGGCGGCCCCTTTTTAAGACTAGTGGCAATTGCTTGTTTATTTTATGTGTAATAAAATATATATAAGCATACGGAGGGAGGGGAAGCTGTCGTTAAGACAGTGATGATGACAATAAAAAAGATGATGAATGAATCATTTGATACGTTTTCCCTTAGTGATTGGGAGCAAAAAGCCGAGGAAGCCTTAAAAGGGAAACCTGTAAATTCCTTAAACACAAATACGTATGAAAATATTAAATTAAAGCCTCTCTATACAAAAGAGGATTTTGATAACGAAAAAGCCTCTCAACTTCCTGGTCAGCCTGACTACAGAAGGGGTTTCAATTCGCTTGGCTATCTTTCACAGGAATGGAAGGTTGCACAGAAAATAATAGTAGTGCAAGAGGGGGAAAGCCTTAGGGAAGCCCTTCTTACATCGTTAGAAAAAGGCCAATCCGCCATTGCGATTAATGCCGATAAAGTTACCATTGAAGAATTTATGAGTTTAATAGAGGGCTTGTATTCTAAATTTCCTTTTTCAATTGAAATAAATGAAAAACAAATAGAATTTCTCGCAGAACTGTCGAAATTGTCTAATTGTGAAAAGATTTCAGGCTATATTGCTATGGATCCTTTAGCGGTAACGGCTTTAAATGGCACAGCAGTTAAAAAAGCTTCATACGACAAATTTGCTAATATAATCCAATCAACTAATAGCAGCATGCCAAATCTTCGCACTATCCTTGTTAACTCAAGTGTCTACAATCATGCAGGCGCCAATGCTATTCAAGAACTTGCTTTGGCATTATCAACAGGGGTTCACCATGTACAGGAGCTGCATAACCAAGGACTAAAGCTTGATACAATCTTTAGTAAAATGGTTTTTAAATTTTCCATTGGTGCAAACTTTTTCATGGAAATAGCAAAGCTTCGTGCTGCAAGACTTCTTTGGAATAAGGTAACGGAAGCATACGGGCTTAATTCTCAAGTTCACAGCATGGTCATTACTGCCGAAACGGCTGCCTTTACGAAAACCGTTTTTGACCCATATGTAAATATTCTAAGAGCAGGGAATGAAGCATTTGCAGCAGTCCTTGGAGGAATTCAATATCTCCATGTTAGTCCATTTAATGAACCGGAAGGAAGGTCAACACCTTTTTCTGAACGAATTGCACGCAATACTCAATTAATCTTAAAACATGAAGCTCATTTAGAGAAAGTGATCGATCCAGCTGGGGGCTCCTGGTATATTGAAAGATTAACAGAAGAGCTTGCCGAAAAAGCTTGGGCATTATTTCAGGAAATAGAAGATCAAGATGGAATTGAGAAATGTTTGGCGTCTGGCTGGGTAAAAGCTCAAATTGCTGAAGTCCTGGCTAAAAGAAGCGAAGATATTTTCACAAGAAAGAAAAGTGTAATTGGAACGAATGTTTACGCAAACCTAAGTGACTCTCCGCTACAGTTAAATGAAAGCGCTAACGCTAATCAAGTGGGCATTCCTCAAGTCCGATTATCAGAGCCATTTGAACAACTGCGCAAACTGGCGGAAAGAATAGGGAAAGCAGGGAACAAGCCGGCAGCTGGATTAATTTGTTTAGGGGAGTTAAAGGCCCACAAAGCAAGAAAGGATTTTATAATTGGTTTCCTTGCCCCAGGCGGGGTTTACGCATACGAAAGTTCGAATATAGTTGAGTTAGAACAAGCTGTGCAATTCGTGATAAAGTCTAATCTAAAACACTATGTTATTTGCGGAACGGACAAACAGTATGACGAATCGGGGATTGAAATTATTAGCTTAATAAAAGAAAAGCGGCCCGATGTGAAGCTTTATCTTGCCGGACTTCCGGCTGCAGATAAACAGGAGCAATATAGGCTAGCCGGGGTCGATCAATTTATTCACCTTCGCAGTAATTGTTTTGAAATCCTATCTTCTCTGTTAAGCGAAATGGAGGTGGCAAGCAATGAATAAAAAGCCAGATTTTAAAAGCATTCCTCTTTTTGACGGGCAGAAGCCATCTAAGGAAGAGTGGATTAAGAAAGCAGAAGCGGAAATTAACGCTTCGATTGATGATCTTCTTTTTGAAACGAATGAACAGATAGCTATAAAACCTCTGTATACAGAGGATGATCTTAAAGGCTTGCAGCATATGGATGGTGCACCTGGTTTGCCTCCATATACCCGTGGGCCTTATCCGACCATGTATGTAAACCGTCCATGGACAGTCCGTCAATATGCTGGATTTTCAACAGCTGAGGAAAGTAATGCTTTTTACCGAAGAAACCTGGCAATGGGGCAAAAGGGGCTATCAGTTGCTTTCGACCTTGCTACACATCGAGGCTATGATTCTGATCATCCGAGAGTTGTTGGAGATGTTGGAAAAGCTGGAGTAGCGATAGATTCTATCCTAGATATGAAAACGCTTTTCGAAGGAATCCCTTTAGATCAAATGTCTGTATCCATGACAATGAATGGTGCAGTTCTTCCGATCATGGCTTTCTATATTGTAACGGCAGAAGAGCAAGGTGTCAGCCAGGACAAATTATCAGGCACAATTCAAAATGATATATTAAAAGAATATATGGTAAGAAATACGTATATTTATCCCCCGGAAATGTCAATGAAAATTATTGCTGATATTTTCCAATATACGTCTAAATATATGCCAAAGTTTAATAGCATCAGTATTTCCGGCTATCATATGCAGGAGGCGGGAGCACCGGCAGATATTGAGCTAGCTTATACACTTGCTGATGGCCTGGAGTATGTTAGAACGGGATTAAAGGCTGGAATAGATGTCGATTCTTTTGCTCCAAGACTATCGTTTTTCTGGGCAATCGGCATGAATTACTTTATGGAAGTCGCCAAAATGCGTGCAGCCCGGTTTATTTGGGCAAAGATGATGAAAACCTTTGAGCCGAAAAACGCAAAATCGATGGCGCTTAGAACTCACTCTCAGACTTCGGGCTGGAGTTTAACCGAGCAGGATCCATTTAATAACGTAACGAGAACATTAATTGAAGCACATGCTGCGGCAATGGGGCACACACAGTCACTTCATACAAATGCTTTAGATGAAGCCATTGCATTACCAACCGATTTTTCCGCACGGATTGCAAGAAATACACAGCTTTATCTGCAGGAGGAAACGGGGATAACAAATGTAATTGATCCATGGGCAGGTTCTTATTATGTTGAAGCCCTAACAGATGAACTAATCAAACGGGCTTGGGAGCATATTGAAGAAATTGAAAATCTCGGCGGAATGGCAAAGGCTATTGAAACAGGACTGCCAAAAATGAAAATTGAAGAAGCGGCTGCACGCAGGCAAGCACAGATTGACTCTGGGAAAGAAACGATTATCGGTGTAAATAAATACCGGCTTGAACAAGAAGAGCCCATTGAGATTTTGGATATTGACAATACCGCAGTCCGCTTAAAGCAAATCGAAAAACTAGAAAATTTAAAGTCTGCTCGTGATGAGGAGAAGGTCATTCAGGCACTTGAAGCGATAACGCAGGCTGCTGAAACAGAGAATGGCAATTTGCTGGAGCTAGCTGTTCAAGCGGCAAGAGGTCGGGCAACACTTGGTGAAATTTCCTATGCGATCGAAAAGGTGGCTAACCGTCATAAAGCGATCATTCGATCAATTAGCGGTGTATATAGTTCTGCATTTTCTAATGAAGAAGAAATTGCAGAAGTGAAGACGATGACGGACGACTTCCTGGAAAATGAAGGAAGAAGACCACGAATTCTCATAGCCAAAATGGGACAGGACGGACATGATCGTGGAGCAAAAGTCATTGCAACAGCATTTGCGGATTTAGGCTTTGATGTAGATATTGGCCCATTATTCCAGACACCTGATGAAACAGCAAAACAGGCAGTTGAAAATGATGTTCATGTTATCGGTATTAGTTCATTGGCTGCAGGCCATAAAACACTACTTCCTCAGTTGATTGATGAGCTTAAAAAGCTTGGCAGGGAAGATATTCTAGTCGTCATTGGCGGGGTTATTCCAGCTCAAGACTATCAATACTTATATGAACAAGGTGCAGCAGCTATATTTGGACCCGGTACAGTTATTCCTGTGGCAGCGCAAAAAGTCATTCGTGAGATTTATAGCCGGCTAGGGTACGAGGAAGTAGCAAATGGATAAGGAGAAAAAACCTGAATGGTTTGATGGCGCAAACCCTGACAGCTTTACAAGTGTAGTAAAGAAGGGGGTAGAATTGCCGCAGGAGGGCTATGGATTTACAAAGAATACTAGATTTAAAAAGAAGAATAAGCTTGAACTTAATAATGATGAATTAGCCGCTGGCATTCTTGAAGGAAGCCGCTCCATACTTGCACGTGCCATAACTTTAATTGAAAGTAATGCGGAGCACCATTTTCGTAAAGCTCAGGAGCTTTTGCAACAGCTCCTCCCGTATTCGGGGAGAGCTCTTCGAATTGGGATAACCGGTGTTCCAGGGGCAGGAAAAAGTACCTTTATTGAAGCTTTCGGATCTTATTTATGTGATTTAGGCTTGAAGGTGGCGGTTCTTGCCATCGATCCGAGCTCAAAAATCAGCGGAGGAAGCATTCTTGGTGATAAAACAAGAATGGAGCACCTCTCTCGGAATCCAAGAGCCTATATTCGCCCTTCCCCATCTGCCGGCAAGCTCGGGGGTGTTCACAGAAAAACGAGAGAAACGATGCTGATTTGTGAGGCGGCTGGCTTTGATGTCATCCTTATTGAAACGGTTGGTGTTGGACAAAGCGAAGTGATTGTCAGAGATATGGTCGACTTTTTTATGCTTTTGACATTAACTGGGGCAGGGGATGAGCTTCAGGGGATGAAAAAAGGAATTATGGAGCTGGCAGATGCAGTTGTCGTTAATAAAGCAGATGGACATAATAAAAAGCTCGCATTAAAAACAAAATCTGAATATAGCCGAATCCTCCATTTTCTGCAGCCCGCAACAAAAGGATGGGAAACAAAAGCGTTTACTTGTTCGGCCAAATACAATGAAGGAATGGAGGAAATCTGGGATTCAATTAAAACCTTTGAACGGCATACGAAAGAATCAGGAGTTTTTGCTGAACGCAGAAGAGTGCAGACAAAGGAATGGATTTATTCTATGATCATAGATCAGCTGCAATTCAGCTTTTTCTATCATCAGGATGTCAAGCAGCTGCTGCCAAAGATGGAAAACGAAGTCATTGCTGGGAATCGCACTGTCACTTCGGCAGTGGGAGAATTATTTGAGGCATACATGAAAAATTTGTAAATGGAAGCTGTCCATCGTGCAGTTGCATTGAAAAGTATGTTTAATTATTGGTATGATGTAAGTATGGCATACTTTTGAAATAAGGAGGAACAATTTATATGAATATGGATTTTAATTTATTTATGACGGATGTCGTTAATCAAGCACGTAAAGAAATCGTGGCTGCTGGCTATGAAGAGCTAAAAACACCAGACGAGGTGGGAGAAGCTCTGAAAAAATCAGGAACTACTCTAGTAATGGTTAATTCTGTTTGCGGCTGTGCCGGTGGAATTGCACGACCTGCAGCAGCACACTCCGTTCACTATGATAAGCGCCCTGATCATTTAGTTTCAGTATTTGCCGGACAGGATAAAGAGGCCACTGCGGCTGCACGAGAGTATTTTACAGGATATCCGCCATCATCACCTTCTTTCGCATTACTAAAAGATGGAAAACTAGTTACAATGATTGAACGTCATGAAATCGAAGGACACGAACCAATGGCTGTCGTTCAGAAACTGCAAAATGCTTTTGAACAATATTGTGAAGACCTGTAAAAGTCCCTTTTTAGGGGCTTTTTCTTTTGTTTGTTCATATTATTAAAATCCAATATTTTTTATATTTATGCAACGAAATATTAATAGGCTGCTATTTATTTTCAAAAGAATATTTGTCAGAATAGTGAAATAGTATAGATCAAAAAAATATATTGCATAATTATTAACATGTGTTAAAATACATTTAGTTGAATAAATATTAATTTTTAAAAGAGTACTTGAAAATTAATAGACAATCAACGATAATATATTTCAATAATAATAATTTTCAGAAACATATAGGAGGAAATGAATATGAAAAAAATAGTT